>CAMZGI010000132.1 GCA_947306305.1 uncultured Fibrobacter sp. | reverse complement strand
ATAAAGCCTAGAGGATGGACATGCCAGACGAATTTGATTTTAGCGAACTTCGCAAATACTTGCAAGGCCAAATGGACATGGGCGAGGAGGATTTGCTCCTTGACGAGCCGTGGACATTGACTCGCAAAAAGTCTGCTGTTCCCGCTGGCAGTCCTCGTCCTGCAAATCCGATGCCGCCGCGTCCGGCTGCTCCTGCATTTTCGCAGCCTGCATCACCCGCGTTTACGGCTCCGAAGAACCCGGCTCCGTTTCCGTCTCCGGCGCAACCTGCATTCGGCGCTCCCGCGCAGCCTGCGTTCTCCGCTCCATCCGCTCCAGCTCCCGCCCCAGCGGCACCAAGGCCGCAGCTTGATGCGGGCATGACGATCGCTCCGCGGACCGTCAAAAAGACGACCGCCGCGTACGAACTTGCCGATTCGCTTAACGCTTTTTACGATGCTCTTAAGACGGATGCTCTTTACGCTCGCGCTGCAAACGTTGTTCGTTACGAAGGCTCGGAGCACCCGCGTCTTTTGATTTTGCTTGCCGCCCCCAAGCCGGGTGTCCCGGCGGGTGAATTTTTCAAAACGCCGACGGGCGAAATGCTTGTTCGTTTGTTCGGAAGTCTTGGCTATGCTCCCGAATCGCTTGGCGTTACGTATTTCTACAAGGATGCTCCCCGCGCATTGTCGCCGATTTTGCTTGCATCCCTCCGTCGAATGCTAACAAAGGAAATTTCCTTCATCGCCCCTGAAATGCTGATTACCTTTGGCGAACCGCTTTTCTATGACGTGTTCAGCAAGGGTAAAAACTTCAATGACCTCGCGGGAACCGTGCTCGATTTCAATGGCACAAAGACGATTCCGCTTGTAGATGCATTTGCGATGACCACGGACAAACAGCTCAAATGGCTCACGTGGAAAGTCCATATTCCGCGTAGCGGCGTTTTCGCTGCCAAGTAATAGATTCCCGCCTTCATATCATTGTCATGCCCGCCTCCGAGTGGGCTTCTCCTTGTCGGGAATCACCCTTTTTTGCACTAATCACGGACTTCCTTAAAAGTCCTCTGTAAATTTTTATTGTATATTTGAAAAAGTAATATATGGCTCAAAATAAATCGACCAAATCGCAAGAAATTCGCCAAATGCCGGCTGATGTCGAGGCAGAACGCTGCCTCCTTGGCGGTATTTTACGAGACCCCGAAGTGATGGGGACCGCAGTGATGGCCATTACCGATGATGATTTTTTCTACACGGAACGTCATCAGCTGATTTGGAACGCTCTTTGCACATTGAACAAGGCGGTGACGCAGATTGACCCTGTAACGCTCTCTGCGGAACTTTCCAGAATGGACAAGCTCACTCTTGCCGGTGGCAGGGAATACATTTTTGAGCTTATGGAATCCGTCGCGTCGTCGGCGAATGTCCCGTGGCTGTTAGAGCATCTTCGCAGCAAGGCGGTGCTCCGCAAGCTCATCCGTACGTCTTCTGATATCATCAACAAGTCGATGGATCCGTCTTCTGCTCCAGATGACGTTTTGCAAGATGCCGAACGAGATATTTTTGCGATTGCCGATAAGCAAGTCCGCGACACGTTAAAGCCTATCGACAACTTTGTTAAGCCGCTTTTGGAACGTCTCAACAATCGCAAGGATGGCATTACAGGGGTGCCGACTGGAATTACGGAACTCGACACTTTGACAAACGGTCTTCAAAAGTCAGACTTGATTATTTTGGCTGCGCGTCCGGGTGTGGGTAAAACGTCTTTCGCCATGACGGTTGCTGCAAACGCTGCTATTAAATACGGCAAGAACGTTGCATTCTTCAGCCTCGAAATGGACGGTGTCCAGCTTGCACAACGTTTGCTTTGCTCTCAGGCACAGATTGACCAGAGCCGTGTGCGTAGCGGTAAGCTCAATGAAGACGAAAAAAGAAAAATTTTCGCGGCTGTGCCTTTGATTAACCAAGCTCCGCTGTTTGTCGATGACAACGCCGACCTTGGCATTATGGAACTCATGAGCAAGGCACGCAATCTCAAGCGCAAGAGCCATCTCGATTTGCTGATTATCGACTACTTGCAGTTGATGAAGACAGGCAACGAAGAAAACCGTGCTGTCGCCATCGGCGCGATTTCGCGTGGCTTGAAAATCTTGGCAAAGGAACTCCAGATTCCAGTCATTGCGCTTGCTCAGCTCAGCCGTAAGGTCGAAGAAAAAGGCCGTGAACGTCCGCAGCTTTCGGACTTGCGCGAATCAGGTTCTATCGAACAGGACGCCGACATGGTGTGGTTCGTGGAACGCCCGTTTGTGCAGACGCACAAGGACGAAGACCGCTACAAGGCGACCCTTATTGTAGCAAAGCACCGTAACGGTTCCGTGAAGGATATCGACATGAGCTTTGTGCCCGAATTCACGACGTTCTACGATGCGACTGACCAGCAAGGCGATGATGGTGGCGGCGATTACCAGTACGACGAAGGTGATGGTGGTGGACCGCAAGAGGCGGACTTTAGCAGTTATTAAGGATGCCTATGCCAATAGTTTTGAGACCTATACATTGGATTGGTAAAACGATTGTCGATGCAATAGCGGCAGTTGGCGAGTGTATCTGCATTTTGTTCATTACGCTCAAGCAGTTCCGCTTTGTGCACAAGAATCCTTCGCTCATTGTGAAGGAGATGATTTCTGTTGGAGTTTCTTCGCTCCCGCTTTTGTTCGTGACTTCCATCTTTACGGGCATGGTGGCGACGATTATGGCGGAGTTCGAATTCCACAACCTCGTCTCGGACAAGTTTGTGGGAACAGCCGCATGCAAGATGGTGCTGATTGAACTTGGACCGTTGCTCACTGCGATTGTGCTCTCGGGACGTGTGGGCAGCGCCGTTGCCGCTGAAATTGGTTCGATGAAAGAAAAAGAAGAGCTCTCTGCTTACGTGGTGCTCGGGCTTGACCCTTACCGTTACCTCGCGATGCCGAGGTTCTTTGCGTTCTTGACGATGATTCCGTGCCTGACCGCTATATCCAATGCTTTGGCTTTGATTGGCGGTTGGATTGTGTGCGTGCTCGCGCTTGACATTACGACTTACACGTATTCGACGGGCATGCAATACTTGTTCAGCAATATGGACTTGTGGGCGGGTATCATTAAATCAGTTGTATTTGGAACAATCATCTTTGTGCTTGCCTATTACCACGGAACGCACTCCAAGGCGGGTGCTCGCGGCGTTGGGCTTGCGACGATGAGCGTTGTGGTGTCGAGTTGCCTTATGATTTTGGTTTCTGACTTTGTTCTTGACGCGTTCATGTTCTTCTAGAGGTTGTGTATGCCGAATGTAAAAATCGATCCGAACGATATTGCTATCCGACTCAAAGGGCTTAAAAAGTCCTTTGGACCTCAGACCGTTCTTGAAGACGTGAACTTGGATATTCGCCGTGGCGAAACGATGGTCATCATCGGTAAATCGGGCGGCGGCAAGTCCGTTATCTTAAAGCACATGATTGGACTTCTACAGCCGGACGGAGGCGAAGTCAAGGTCGATGGCGTGACGATCAGTACGCCGCAGTTCTTTGACACTCGAACCATCCGACGCAAGATGGGAATGTTGTTCCAAATGGGTGCCTTGTTCGATTCCATGGATACCGGTGAAAATATCGCGTTTGCTTTGCGCGAACATCACCCGGAAATGTCCGAGACCGAGATCCAGAACGTGGTGACCGAAAAGCTCCAGATGATAAATCTGGTGCCGTCATTCCGTACAAAGATGCCTTCAGAGCTTTCGGGCGGCATGCGTAAGCGTGTGGCGCTAGCGAGGGCGATTGCTCTGAATCCAGAAATTCTTTTGTACGATGAACCGACGACGGGTCTTGACCCGATTACAAGCGACGTGATTAACGATTTAATCCTAGACATGCAGAGCAAGCTCGGCGTTACATCCGTTGTGGTGACGCACGACATGGTGAGCGCCTTCAAGGTGGCTGACCGCATCGCGATGCTTTTGAATGGTCGCATCATCGAGGTAGGAACTGTCGAAGAAATAAAAAATACAAGCAATCCTTACGTTCACCAGTTCATTACAGGACAACGTAAAATATCCGTAGATGGCGAAACGCAAGAATAGTTTATAAGAATGGGGATTATATGGAAAGGAAAAAATTACTGACTTTATTTATTTCGTCTGCAATGCTTGGATTGTGGGCGTGTGCCGAAGGCGATATTGTCGAAGCTAACGATAAAGATGAAATGGTGCAAAAACTTGTATCCGAAAAGGATGACTATGAATTTGTTGAACCTTTCATGAAATACTGCCAAAAGAAAAAAGGCTGCGAAGCGGAATATGTAAAGAGCAGCAGCTCTGTTGAAGAAAGCAGCAGTTCTGAAGAAGGCGTGACTAGCGGCTCTAGCAAGTCCTCTAGCTCCGTAAAGGGCAGCAGCGCTTCTGGTAAGTCGTCCTCGTCGGGCAATTCTTCGAGTTCAAAGGGGAACGGCAGTTCGGCCAGTTCTTCGAATTCTGGAAATAATTCCAGCCAATCGACTGTATCGATAGTTTCGGGCAAGTGCGTGTTGGAAAAGCCCGAAGAAGTTCATGTAGGCGACGAAGTCGTTTGGCGTTATGCGCCCGACAAAGGCTCCATCGAATCTGCTGATTTTGTTTGGGAAATGAGCAACGAAGTTGAAAAGTCGCTTGTTGAAGGTACCGCGTCTGGTACTGGAACTCCTGCAATTAAAGTGGTGTTCAAAACGGCGGGTAGAAAGTATGGCCCGTTCCTCCATTTTGGAAACGAAGATTTTGATTGCGACAATTTGGTCGTAGCCGCAGCTGATGAAAATCATGGCTCTAGCGCTTATGTGGAATCTTCTTCGTCAGCCGAGAGCAGCTCGTCCAAGGCTAAATCTTCCTCTTCTAAAGTGGTTGTCAAAGGCCACTGCGCGGTAAGCAAGGAGGTTGTTGCCACAGGCGAAAAAGTGGATTGGTATGTCGCAGGTCCCGATGGCGAAATGCTTGAAGGAAATTACACGTGGGTTCTTATAGACAATGATGCCAAGCTTGATGAAGGCAGCAGCTTGACAGGAAAGGATAAGCCCGCCAAGATTACGGTGACGTACTCTACGTCTGGCGTTAAAGGGCCTATGGTGAGGTATGAAAAGCAAACGATTATGTGCGATACAAATGAAGAAGGGGATCCGATGCTTCACGTTGAGCTTAAAGCAGAAAGCTCGTCTTCTAAGAAGACTGAAGCAAGTTCTTCTTCGACTGCAAAATCGAGTTCTTCCAAGGCTCAGAGTTCGTCTTCGGGCGGAAGTGAGCCTCCCCCTGTTATTGACTAATGCTTAAATAATGTATAATTATGTTTACATTGCTGATTTAGTCAATAAAAAACGCTTACATAGTTTGCATATTGGTAAGATTTAATTTATTTTTCGGCTTAAGAGGTTTTTATGAATAAAAAGTTTTATGCAGGAACGATTGCTTTAGGCATCGCCGCAAGTTTTTGGGCTTGCGGAAGTGGCGAAATTATAACGCCCAGTGAATCTGATGATATGATGAAGATTGTACAGGCTGATTCAAACGATCATTCCCTGATTCAACCTGTTTCTAAGGAAATGTGTCCGGAATGCTTTGTTGCGGAGGAACCTTCGAGCTCTTCTAAAGCTAGACGTACAAGGTCTTCTAGTTCTGGCGATGTTGGCATGTCATCGTCTTCGCAGGGCGGCTTCAATAATGGAACATCGTCGTCGGATTCTCCGATTTTCTATGCATCTTCGAGCAGCTATAATCCGCAGCCGCCTGCTTCTTCGGCTTATGTTCCGCCGCAGCCGGTTTCCTCTAGCTCGGAAAGCGGTCCTATTTTGCCGGGCAATGATGTTGGAACTTGCGCTCCGACTCCCGCTGTAGCTACCCTCTCTGACAAGATTACGTGGGGTTTTAAGCGTGGCAACGATGTTCAGGCCACTCAGCTTATCAATGCTTCGTTCTCTTGGACTTTCGAAGGTGCTACGCCTAATACCGCAAAGGTTACCGGCGCTACAGGTCTTTCTCAGTCGGTGAACTACACGACTTCGGGTGACCATGGAGCTTCGCTTGTGCTTAGCATTGGCGGTGCCGCTTATTCTGTGACCTGCACTCCAGTTCATATAAATGGCGCTGCAATTACGGGCTGCAAGTGCACTGCTGCCGATAAGAGACCGGATGTTGCTGTTGGCGCTGTTTGGACTGTGAGCGGATGCTCTTCTGCTGGTGCAAACGTTACAAGCTACACATGGACTGGCGCTGTTTCTGACCCTGCTACGCCGACTGTTGGAACCGCCTCGTTCACGAAGAAGAACGAAAAGGCTGCTCCGACGGTGAGAGTTGCTAACGATGACAACTCTGTTGTCGATGTGCAGTGCGATGAAATTACAACGGTCGATGAAACGGATCCGGATTATGTCATCAATGGCACCGCAGCCGGAACATTTACTGTTGGACCGGGTTCGTACAAGATGGTTTATGCTTGCAAGGCTGACCAGTATGACCAGCGTCCGATTGTGATTGAAGCTTCTACTTCTTCTGCATCGGGTACCGTTGGTGGCGTTAAGTTCACGGTCAATCCGAATGGACGTGCCGAAACGTACAAGTCCACGACATCGAATAAGCAGATTGATGTGGAAATCACGACTGGCACCGTAACGGTGAAGTGCGGCTAATTCGCTTAGTTGCTGAATTTAAAAGACCTCCCTCAC
>CAMZGI010000131.1 GCA_947306305.1 uncultured Fibrobacter sp. | reverse complement strand
GGCACTTTTGCAGCTGCTTTTGCAACCGCTTTCCCCATTTTTGCCTTTTTGAATAACTCTTGCCATCAACCACTAACCACTGCTTACTTCCTACCGTCCATAGTGGCTTCGCGAAAATGATAATTCTCAAAGCGAAGCGACCTGAAAGGGACGGTGTCCCGACCTCATACCTCATGCCTATTTACTATCTTTCCCTCCATGGATTCCCAGACGATTGTTGCTCCGATGACGCCTGCCGGCGTGAGTGCCGTTGCGGCTCTCCGTGTAAGTGGTTCTAAAGTGCGTGAAGTCGTGCGGCTGCTGTTTGGCGAGAAGGCTTTCCAAAATTTAAAGCCTCGCGAAGCAAAGCTTGCGACAGCGAGGGATTATCGGACGATGGTGGGTGGTGACCGAACAACCGCTCAAGTTGTCGATAGCCTTTTGTACATCTTTTTTGAAGGTCCGAATTCTTACACGGGCGAAGATGTGCTGGAACTTTACCCTCACGGAAACCCGATTATTGTGCGGGAGCTTTTGCAAGTTATCAAGAGCGTTGAGGGAGTGCGTTTGGCGGAACCCGGCGAATATACTCGTCGTGCGTTTTTAAATGGACGTATGGATTTGGTGCAAGCCGAGTCTGTAGCGGATGTAATCCATAGCGCGAATCGAGCGGAACTCAAGAACGCCCATCGTTTGTTGGGCGGTGCCCTTTCGAAAAAGGTCAAGACGCTCACGGAACTGGTCATGGACATTTCGGCACGTCTCGAACTTGATGTCGATTTTGCCGAAGAAGAAGCTGACCCCGATTATGCGACTTGGGGCACAAAGATTGAAGCCATTCGCGAAAGCGTAGAATCCATTTTGAAAAGTTTCAAAGGAAATGCCGCCGTTCGCCGTTTGCCACTCGCGGTTTTATATGGTGCGCCGAATGCGGGCAAGTCCAGCCTTGTGAACGCGCTCCTTGGCGAAGACCGAATCCTCGTGAGCAACATTCCCGGAACGACCCGCGACTTTGTCGAGGTCCGTCTGTTCCTCGCCGGAGGCGAAATTCGCCTTGTCGATACCGCAGGTATCGCAGACAAGGCGACGGATGTGCTCGATGCTCTCAGCATGGAAAAAAGCCGCGAAATCCTCGCCGAAGCGGATATGAAAATTTTGGTGGTTGACCAGGTTTCAGGTGTCAGGTGTCAGGTGTCAGGAATGGAATGGAATCCCGACCTCGTCGTCTATTCCAAGAGCGATCTGTTAGACGAGAGGCGAGGGACGAGAGACGAAAGAGAAGCGGCAGGTTCGCTAACCTTGCGTCATCCTGAGTGTAACGAAGGATCCAGTGACAATAGCACCGTGCTCCACGTTTCTTCCAAAACAGGCGAGGGGCTGGACGCTCTCACGCAGGCGATGAACGCCCGCTTGTTCGCAAACCGTGACGATTCCGAAGACATTTGGATTACGAGCGAACGCGAAAAAACTTGCCTCGAAGAGGCCCTTGCGGGCATAGACCGCACGCTTTCGCTTATACGCACGAATCCTGCGGTGGAGCTGATTGCGTTCGAAATGCAACTGGTGCGTCGCGCACTCCAAAGTATAACGGGCGAAATCTCGTCCGAAGACGTTTTACAAAAGATTTTTGCGGGGTTCTGCATTGGGAAATAGCTATATCGGCGTTATTCTCGCCATTTTTGCGTTTGGTACTTACATGGTTCCGCTCAAGGCTTGGCCTAAATTCTCGTCGTGGGCGTACCTTTCTTGCGTTGCCGTGGGCATGGTTTTGGGCGAACTTGTCATTTCGCTTTTGACAAATACGCTGTGCGTTTCGCCGGTGGGCATTCTTTGCGGCTTCCTCTGGGTGCTTGGCGGCGCATTCTGTTTCTGGGCGGTGCAAGCCGAAGATCTGACGGGCGCTGGCGTTCGTGCCATGGGCATGAGCATCTTTGCGTCTTTCTTGAGCGGCGTGCTTGTGTTCTCTGAGGCTACGCTCTTTTACTTCTCGGTTCCTGCGATAGTCCTTTTGCTTTTGGGGCTAAAAATGCTCGCTCCTTCGCATGGCAGCTTCTGGAAAAACTGGCGTTCCCTTTTGGCGGGTGCCGTGTTCGGCTTGTTCCTCATTCCTTACAAGTTTACAGAAATCCCCCTGCTCGAATTCATGAGTTCCTTTACAATCGGCATTTTTATTGCCGCAGAACTCCTCGTGGGGCTTTTGTGCCTTAAGCGTCGTGCTCTTTTTGAATACCGTCTGGCTCCCTCGATTGCGTCCATTTGCATGGGCTTGTTATGGATGGTGGGGCAGCATGGTTGCTTTTGGGCGATTGATTCCAAAGGAGCCTTGGGCTATGCGGTCGGTTACCCGCTGACGCAGCTTAATTTGCTTGTGAACTTGCTTTGGGGCGTTGTTGTGTTCCACGAATACCCGACTAAGCCAGAACGTGTCCGGCTTGCTGTGGCGACTTCGGTCATTTTGGGCGGAGCGGTGCTGTTGGCGTTGTCCAAAATGTAAACTTTTGTTCCGATTTTTAGATTTTTGGGATTAAATTGCTGTTTTGTCAACAGAAAACATGTAAAAATAACTTACATTAAATTTCAAGTTCCATATAATTGTATATGTTTAGGGTATGAGCTTCTGGAAATCCGTTTTATTAAGTACCCTAGTTGGTGCTGCTTCGGTGTGGGCTATTAAAGCTTCGCCGTATCTTATCAATTCTGTGCAGCCAGATGGTTCCATTGTGCCAGTCCGATTGATTGGCAATGAACGTTTCCATTACACGATTACTGGCGACGATAGCGTTCTTGTGGTTCGCGATTCTAGCGGCTACTGGAACTATGCTGACGAGCATGGTAAAAAGACGGGAATGCGAGTCCATGCAAAGTCTAAGCGTGGGCAAAAAGAAAAGAATTTCCTTGAAAAACGCAATTCGCGCGATATTCTCGATAAATTCCGCGAAAAACGCCTAAAAAAGCTCCGTGAATATGAAGAAAGCCAGAATGCTTCGAAACCGCAAATGGTAAGTTCTTCGACCCCTCAGAAAGCGAATGATTTTGGTTGGAGTATAGGCGGCGGTTCGACTAAAAATACGAATTGGCCGACGTGTCCGGTTTCGGGAAAGGTCAAAAAGCAAGGGAATGTTCGTGGCATTGTCGTTTTGGTCCAGTTTAGCGATGTGAAGTTCAGTCGCGATGATGCACATGCCGAATATACGGATTTTCTCAATAAAGAAGGCTATTCCAATTACCACATGAACGGTAGCGTTCGTGATTTCTTTATTGAAAATTCGATGGGAGCATATACGCCGACGTTTGATGTCTATGGCCCTATTACGGTTTCGGGCAAACGCAGTTCGTATGGCGCCAACATTGATCCGTACGATATGGCGAAGGGCGCTGTTAATGCCCTTAAAGAGGTGATGGATCAGCTTATAGCTCAGGGTGTCGATTTTTCTCCTTACGATACCGATGGCGACAAGGTCGTTGATTTTGTCTATATGATTTATGCAGGCATTGGCGCTGCTGATACGGGCGATGAATCTACAATTTGGCCGCATGCGTACAATTTGAGGAAACGTCTTACTTCGGGTTATTCCATGGACCGTTACGCTTGTTCTGCCGAATTGGATGGACAGTCGTATATGTATTATAGATCTAGAGGCAAAACGTCTGATGTAATTAATGGGATTGGAACGTTCTGCCATGAATTTAGCCATGTGCTTGGACTTCAGGATCATTATGACGTGTATTCGGATCAAAAATCGAAATCGCAGGCTCTCTACACGCCGAACATGTGGGATTTGATGGATAATGGTTCTTACAACTGCCCGTCAAACATTGACTATGTAACCTCTTGCTCTCCTGCTAATTTGTCTGCGTTTGAGCGCTTTACTTTGGGCTGGCTCGAACCGAGGCGATTGGAAGTTTCGGATACGACGGTTATTCTAAAGACAATCCAAGAAAATGATGCACTTGTCTTGACCTCGAATAACGATAACGAATATTATTTTGTCGATTTCCGCGATATGAAAGGCTTTGATGCGGGGCTTCCAAATAAAGGAATGCTTATTTGGCATATCAATTACTCGTATTCTGCGTGGGCAGTCAATGAAGTCAATACCAAGAATCCCATGCGATTGGATTTGGTTGAAGCGGATGGCAACGCCAATATTAATACGATTAAGAACGACGCGTTCCCGACAAACCGAGTCAATAGCTTTAACGGATTTGTAACGTGGGCGGGCGATAGCCTTGGACTTGAAATTTATGACATTAAGCTTGTCGATGACCATGTGGAATTTAAAACTCGCGGAAGTCGTGTCGCACCAGTGGATACCCGTTCCTCGTCCAGCAAAGCCGTGGTATCTTCGTCTAGTGCAAGAGTGCTGTCTTCTAGTTCTAGCATTGCTTTTTCGTCAGCTGATGTTGTCGTTTCTTCGAGCGACTCTCAAGTTTATTCTTCTTCGTCGGAAATTGCAATGTCAAGTGCGGGGCACCATTGGGGCTTTTCGAGCAATTCTTCGAACATCAATCCGAGTTTGAATTCGTCTTCGAGTGAATTTTCTGCAATCAATAAGAACGTGTTGGCTGGTGCCGCTGTCCGCTGGAGCGTTACCGAGAATGTTTTGACGGTAAATGCAAAAATTGAAGGACGCAAGACCGTTCGCTTGTTCGATGTCAACGGCTCGCTGCTTTTGACAAAGTCGTTTGACGGAGAATTCTGCGAAATTCGGAAAGATGAATTACGACAGGACTCGTTTGTTGTTGGTTCGCTTGAATTGGATGGTCGGACCATAAAAACGATGAAAGTTCGTTTGAATTAAGAATAGGGGCGAAAGCCCCTTTTTTTGACCATTCTAGCCTTTATTTTGCTTGTCATTCCGAACGAAAAATCGTCATTCCGAACGAAGTGAAGGATCCAGAGCCTATTTTACCTAAAAATTATGCTAAATTATTTAGCATGAAAAATCTTTTCGCTAGAATTGCTTTGAGTTGTGCTTTGGCTTCCACAGCCTTTGTGGGAACGTCCATGGCTGCCGTGAATTTACCAGTCCATAGAGAAGTTTTGGATAACGGGCTTACAGTGCTCCTTTATCCAAACAAGCAAGCTCCTACGGTGAGTTTTCGCTTGTTCTATGTGACGGGGTCTGTTCACGAAGTTCCGGGCAAGTCGGGACTTGCGCACATCTTGGAACACGAATTGTTCAAGGGTACAAAAAAAGTCGGCATATCGGATAGCATTGCCGATGCCAAGTTCATTGCAACTCAGGATTCTTTGCAAGCGTTGATCCGCCCGGCAAAACTTGAAAACGATACCGCTCTGGTGAAAAAGCTTACCGCCGAGCACGATTCTGTGCTGAACGAACACCGCAAGATTTTTATCAAGGATGAACTGTGGGGGGCATACCAAGCCGCCGGCGGTACGGGACTCAATGCTTTTACGAGCGACCTCTTGACCGCATACACGGTGACGCTGCCCAAGAATAAACTCGAACTCTTCATGTGGCTCGAATCTGACCGCATGCAGAATGCTGTGCTGCGCGAATTCTATTCAGAGCGTTCTGTTGTTCGTGAAGAACGCCGCATGCGTTACGACGACCGCCCGACAGGCCGCTTTTACGAAACGCTCAATTCCATGATTTACGAAGCGTTCCCCTATCGCGTGCCGACCATTGGCTGGCCAAGCGATATCGAAAACCTCACGCGCGAACAGGCGGAAGAACATTACCGCAAATACTACAAGCCGCGTAACGCCATTCTCGTGTTGGCAGGTGACCTCGACACGCTTGAAACGATGAACGTCATCAAGAAATATTTTGGTCCGATTCCGACGGGTGATGCGTTCCCGCCGCTTACTGTTCGCGATCCTGAACAAGCTGGCGAAAAACGTCTGATTGTCAAACGCAAAGACGCTCCGAATTTGTACACGCTTATATTTAAGACCCCCGCTGTGGGCGACAGCACGCTCTACGCACTCGACATCGCCGAAGGCGTTTTGAACGGTCGTTCCGGCAGGCTCTACAAGCGACTTGTCGAAGAAGAAAAACTCGCAGTCAGCGTGAGTGCAAGCAACAGTCCGAACAAGTACATCTCCGAGTTCTCGGTTCGCGTGAACCTCCGCCCCGATGCCAACCGCGAAAAAGTCGAGAAGGTGGTGTGGGAAGAACTTGAAAAGTTGAAAACTCATCAAGTGAGCGAACGAGAATTCCAAAAAGTGAAGAACCGTGCTTACGCAGGGCTCATCCGCAGCTTGACCGACATGGAAAATGTCGCGACCATGCTCGGTTGGTACGAAATTTATGGCGATTACCGCATCTTCCTCAACTGGGCTGATAATTTGGATAAAGTAAAAGTCGCAGACGTGCAGAACGTTGCAAAGAAAACGTTTGTCCGCGAAAAATCTATCGTCGGTATCTTGGTGAAAGAATAAGAGGTTGCGGACTCGCCGAACTACGCTCTTCGTCATCCTCGACCTGATCGAGGATCCAGTGACTTTCTTGTATTGCATTGTCACCCCGTACTTGTTGCGGGGGCTCCTTTTTTTATTGCATCATTTAGACGGAAACAGCTTCCTCGTCTCGTTCAAGAATTTGATGGAATGAATTTCCTTCAAGAATCCGATGTGATGGCGCAAGTAGGCGAGGAGCGCGTTCTCGGCGAATTCTGGATGCTCGATTTTTCCGCCATTGCGGAGTGCCCAAAGTCCGTTGAGTGTTTCTGCTTTTGCGCGAGGCGTATCTACGCCGAGGCATGCGTGGCAGACAAATCCGCCTGTTTCGGGGAAAAAGTCTGCGGCAGGTTTGTCGAGCGTTTTGCCGCATCGACTGCA
>CAMZGI010000130.1 GCA_947306305.1 uncultured Fibrobacter sp. | reverse complement strand
AACTGGATGGACTTTTCACGGCCACCCTTGATGCCGAACGTAAGCACGCCGCACGGGAGACCTCCCTTGAACTGCTTCTGGGCGAGTTCGTAATACGGGCTGTCTTCGAGGCCGGCGTAGTTGACCCAAGCCACCTTCGGGTGGTTCTTGAGGAACTTGGCGCAGGCGAGAGCGTTTTCGCAGTGGCGCGGCATGCGGAGGTGGAGCGTTTCAAGACCGAGGTTCAAAAGGAATGCGTTCTGCGGAGACTGGATAGAACCGAGGTCGCGCATGAGCTGGGCGGTAGCTTTCGTGATGAATGCACCCTTGCCGAAAGCCTTCGTGTAGGCGAGGCCGTGGTAGCTCGGATCCGGTTCGGTGAGTCCCTTGAACTTGTCGTGATGTGCTTCCCAGTCGAAGTTGCCGCTATCGACAATGCATCCGCCAACAGCCGTTGCGTGACCGTCCATGTACTTGGTCGTGGAGTGTGTCACGATGTCAACGCCGAAATCGAACGGACGGCAGAGAATCGGGGTCGGGAAGGTGTTGTCAACAATCATCGGAACGCCGTGCTTGTGGGCGAGATCTGCAAAGCGCTTGAGGTCCAAAACCTTGCCGGCCGGGTTTGCGACTGTTTCGCCAAAGAAGCACTTGGTGTTCGGGCGGAATGCCTTTTCAATTTCTTCGTCCGGTGCGTCCTGGTCTACGAACGTGCATTCGATGCCAAGCTTCTTCATGGTAACGCTGAAGAGGTTGCTCGTACCGCCGTAAATGGCGCTCGTGCTGATGAAGTGGTCGCCTGCTTCGCAGATGTTGAATACGGAATAGAAACTTGCTGCCTGACCGGAACTCGTGAGCATAGCAGCGACACCGCCTTCGAGTGCTGCAATCTTTGCGGCGACAGCGTCGTTCGTCGGGTTCTGCAAACGGGTGTAGAAGTAACCCGAAGCCTTCAAGTCGAACAAATCCGCCATGTCATTGGTGGTTTCGTACTTGAAAGTGGTGCTCTGGTAGATGGGGAGGACGCGAGGTTCGCCGTTTTTCGGCTGCCAGCCGCCCTGAACGCACAAAGTTTCTTGATTTGCCATGTTGAATCCTTTTCTAATAAAAATTTTATGGTTTACAATATAGTTGTTTTCTATAACGAAGTCTATGAAAAGATTTCAGTAGAAAACGCAAATCCTGAAAAATTTACGATGAAATTAGTTAAAAGTTATAGATGGTAATAAATAAAAACTATAACCCAAAAACCGAATTTCCCCTTTTTGTTTCTTTGTTTACAAAAAAGAATTTACATACTGCTTCATTTAGGATAGATTATCTTATTATAGTTATTACATATAATTGAGAATTTTTTCTAACAAAAGAGTGGTATGAATTTATTATTGAGTTTAACGGAGCGGTGCAATCTTCGCTGTAGCTACTGTTACTATAAGGAAAGTCAGTCGGATCGTGTTCTCGAAATGAGTGACGAAATCCTTGAAGCCTCGATAGCTCTTGCAATTGACCGTACTATTGAACTCAAGCAAAACCTTCTGAACATCACGTTTTTTGGTGGAGAGCCGCTTTTGCGCATGCCGGCGATAAAAAAGGCGGTGAAACTAGCAAAGTCGATGGTAAAATCCCGTCGTGAAGAACTTGCGAAAGATTTTACGCTGAATTTTTTTGTGAATACAAACGGCACGCTTGCAAATGATGAAATTTTTGCCTACCTGAAAAAAGAAAAAATAAAGATATACTTGTCTCTGGACGGTCCTGAGAGAAAGCACAATATTTCGCGAGTGAAAATCGATGGGCGAGGCAGCTTTGGCGATATAGCCCCAAATATCCCGAAGTTTGTAGAAACGGGAGCGATGGTGCTGACCGTCGTTACCCGCAAGCATGTGCGGGGGTTGAGCCGTTCTGTCAAGTGGATTCTTGACCAGGGATTCAACAGTATTGCTCTCGGGGTTGATTTTGACGGCCAATGGACGGAAAGCGACTTGGCGGGGCTTTCTCTTGAATACCAGAAGATGGCTTTGATGTGGCTCAAGTTCAGAAAGCAGGGCAAGGATATTTATTTAGGCGCGATTCAGGATAAAATTTCTTATCGCCTTCTTGGGGAACGCCAGCGGGATAATGGCTGCTCTATATTTAAAGGGGCGATTGGTGTTGCCGCGAATGGCAATGTATTCCCTTGTAGCCGGTTTATCACAAGCAAAAAGGATGCGAAGTATGTTCTGGGCAATGTCCTCGATAAGAAAAAGAACGTCTTTGCAGGGGCGGTGGCAAAGGACATTTGCCGTTTCTTGAAGTATGAAAAGCCCGAATGCAAGGGCTGCTCCATTCGTTATCGCTGTTCTGCGCATGAATGCGGTTGTATTTCGTATTATACGACGGGTTCTATTTACGGTGTTTCGCCGGAAGTATGCGCCCATGAACGTATGCTGGTTTCTATTTGTGATGAGGCCTTGGCGAAGCGCCAATCGCTAGGGGAACTTTTTTAACAACCAACCAAAAGGAAGGAAGAAAAAATGGCAAAAAAAGCTAACAAGAAAAAAGTGGCAAATAAGGTAACAAAGCCTGCGATCGTGCGTCCGGTTACGCCGATTGATCCTACTAAGCCTGTAGAACCGATTGATTTGGGAAACCCGATTCGACCGGGTGTAGATCCAGCAGAACCTCCTCGTAAGGATCCACCGGATCTGATTAGGCATCCTCGTCCGCGTCCGGCCCCAAAACCAGGTCCGCGGATTGGAATGCCGGCTGAAGACGAACTCTTCAGACAGATTCAGGCCATCGCTGATTCGATGAACAAGCTGGGTGAATCCGTCAAGGAAGCCTACAATTTCAAACAGTTTGCTGTTAAAGTCGCGGAAATGCCCAAAGTAAAGGCTCAATTGGATGACGGAAGACACGGTCTCATTCACGAAAAGTGGATGTTTAACGTTTTGAAGACGTTCAGCACCAACTTGAACAAGGTCTCTATTGCTATGCAGAAGGATGTTCAAAAGGCTGTCAAGGCAAAAGCCGCAGCCAAGAAGGGCGCGAAGAAAGCTGCAAAAAAGGCATCGAAGGCTAAGTAAGATACGGTTGCTTTAAAAAGGGCGGGCTCGTAACAGGGCCTGCTTTTTGTTTTTGCCGATAGGGTGGTTTGGCAGGATAATTTTCTATCTTTGCCGCTGATGAAACCGATTTCAGCGACATCTTCCCATAGTTCTGCTTTTTGGCATTTGCTTGCGATAGGGACGGTTGCCTTTTGGGGCACGAGTTTCGTGAGCACGAAGGTGCTTTTGAATCACGGATTTTCGGCGGTTCAGATTTTTACGCTGCGGTTTGTGGTGACGTATTTGCTGTTGCTTGCGATTTCGCATAAGCAGTTCCGCTGCGAGAACATAAAGCATGAATTGATTTTGCTTGTGTGCGGGCTGACGGGCTGCACGCTTTACTTTTGGGCGGAGAATACAGCGCTTTCGTTTTCACCGAGCTCGAACGTTTCGCTGATTGTCTGCACGAACCCGCTTTTGATTATGATTTTTGGCGGGCTGATTTACAAGAGCGAGCGGCTTTGCAAACGGCAAATCTTGGGGTGCTTCATCACGTTTATCGGGATGGTGCTCGTGGTGCTGAACGGAAAGTTTATTTTAAAGCTTTCTCCAGTGGGCGATTTGCTCGCTTTTGGTTCTGCATGCATGTGGACCGTTTATTCGCTGATTCTCCGTAAACTCAATGGCAAGTATTCGACGCTGTTTATGACGCGTAAGATGTTCTTTTACGGAGCGCTTTCGTCGATTCTTGTGATGCTTACCGAGAGTGAAAAGGCGGTGCCGTGGCAAAACTTTACGGAGCCGGTCGTAGCGTTCAACTTCCTTTGCTTAACGGTGTTCTCGTCGCTGTTTGGCTATCTTGTGTGGAACAAAGTGCTCGAAAAAATCGGGACGGTCTTGGCGAGCAATTACATTTACGGGATTCCGCTGGTGACAATTATTACGGCGGTGATTGCCCTTGGCGAAAAGATTACGGTTGTCGCGTTGATGGGCGCTGCCGCTATTGTGGCGGGCATGGTGCTTGCGGAGTGGAAACCGCGCCGGTAATTCTTTAAGTTTTATCTATATTAACCTGTAGATATATTTTTTGATTCAACCAAGGAGAATGTATGGCTAATGAACTAGACGAAATGACTGGCCCCGTGAATGCGGAAGGTCGCGATGTCAATGTCATCGAAAAACAGCTTCCCGTGAAAGTTGGTGCAGGTTCGCTTCTGTTCGAAATTCTTCTTTGGGTTTGCGGGATTATTCCCGGCGTGATATTCCTGTTCATGAAGATTGGGGCAAAAAATTACTTCCAGCAGTTGCAGCAAAAATTGCAGAGCGAAGCTTCGCAGATTGACAACTATTTGGAACAGAGAGTGCAAATTTTGCAGAATGTGGCAGGGCTTGTGAATAAGGCTATTGATCTTGACAAAGACGTGATGAAAACCGTTGCCGCTTATCGTGGTGGCGTGATGCCCGATGCCGCTCGTAATCAGGTCGCGACGCAAATCGACGCTTCGTTTGCACGCTTGTTCCCGCACGTTGAAAATTATCCTGAGCTCAAGGCGCACAATGCTATTGCTGATGCCATGCAGCAGAATAGCTATTTGCAAAAAGAAATCACAGCAGCCCGCGCCCTTTATAACGATACTGTGCTCCAGTGGAATACGGACGTGTTCTCTTGGCCGACCAAGCAAATTGTGGCTGCCCGTTCTGGCTACACGACGAGAATTCCTTTTACGGCCTCTGCTGCAGTGAAGGCCCGTGCGAGAGAAACGTTTTTCTAAAGATATGCTAAGGCTTTAGGCATTTCCATTGATTCAAGACGTCTATAATCCGGTAGAAAAATTCCGCTCGGAGTTTCGCGACAAGTTTAAGCAAGTTGCCGAAAAAACGTTTAATGATTTGCTGAAACATTCAAAAGTGGATGTTGAGGCGAATAAAATAATTGTCAATAAGATCAGGTTTTCGGAGCAAGTTATAAGCGAACTAGAAAGCCGAATCTCGAAATTGACTTTATTGCAAGTCATCTTGTGGACTGTTGCTATTGTTTGTGCGATTGCCGGAATTTACTGCTATGCAGAAGCTATTTTTAAACACATTCCGATGTTTGTTGGAGTGCTTGCTCTAGCCCTGTTCATTCTTTTCTGCGCGGTGAATCCGAAAAAAGCGGAGCTCAAGCAGGATCTTGAAAAAGAAAACGAATCGGTTGAAAAGAACAAAAATATCGCTTGGGAGCAGATGCGTCCTTTGAACAGGTTGTTCGATTGGGATGTAACAGTGCGGATGATTTCGAAGACTGTTCCGCGAATACATTTTGACCCGTTTTTTACAAAAGGTCGCTTGCACGAACTTTATAGGCAATTTGGATGGGACAATTCGTTCAATCGCGAAAGATCCGTGCTGTTTGCGCATAGCGGCGAAATCAACGGCAATCCGTTTATTCTTGGGCGGACGATGTCCATGCAATGGGGCGAAAAAATATACCGGGGCACCAGGAGAATTTCTTTTTGGGTGCACAATGGAAAACATTCGTATAGAAGAACTCAAACGCTCGAAGCGGAGGTGGTAAAGCCGTACCCGGAATATATAATTGAAACTTTTTTGGTCTATGGCTGTGATGCCGCCCCAAATCTCGTTTTTCACCGAAGCTGTTCGGGACTTGCAAATAAAGAAAATTCTTTTTGGGGCAAGTGGAATAAAAATGCAGAACGCAAAAAGCTAGAGAAATTTTCTCGCAACCTCGAAGACGAATCGCAATACACCATGATGGCCAATCGCGATTTTGAAACATTATTCAATACTATGGATCGCAACAACGAGGTTGAATTCCGCTTGCTGTTTACTCCAATCGCGCAGACGCAAATGCTCGAAATTATGCGGAATAAAGTCGATGGCTATGGCGATGATTTTTCTTTTAATAAATTGAATAAAATAAATTTTTTAGAAGCTGTGCATTTGGATAATATTGAACTTGACAATAATCCAGACCGTTACAAGAGTTACAGTGTCGAGGCTTCGCGCTTAGAGTTCATGAGATATAATCAGGAGTATTTTAGGGCGATTTATTTTGCTTTTGCCCCGCTCCTTGCAGTTCCGCTATACCAGCAGACGCGAACACATGAAAAAATTTATGGAATCCGTGAGAATTGCCATTCCAGTTTTTGGGAACATGAAGCTCTCGCGAATTTTTATGGCGATAGAAAATTCCAGCACCCTGAATGCGTGACGCATTCCATATTGAAGACGGAAGAAAATCGGTATAGCAGTGAGCGTGCTCAAATCGAAGTGACCGCTTATGGCTATAAGGCTGTTGACCGAGTCGATAGCGTGCTTGTTCGTGGTGGCGATGGACGCATGCACAGAGTCGATGTGCATTGGGACGAGTACTTGCCTGTCTCGCAGACGAGCTGCATGCGTGTCGAAGAAGACATGGCTGGGTTTGAATCTCGCGAAATGGATGCGATAGAACGCGCGGATTACATCAGCCGCAAGGAAGGCTCCTTTTATAATGGCGTTTATAGGCGTTCGATGCTTTCGAGGCTGGATTTCCAAAATTCCTAGAAGGTTGCTATATTTAAGCTGTAATTGCCTTATGCGGTAAAACGCTGTATCGTGTTCACAATGGATACGATATAAGAGAATCCCGTGCTACGCTTTAGTGTAAAACCGGGAACGGTCTCGCCGCTGTAAGGGAGGACGAAACCAGCATAAACCAATGCTCGCCGCAGCTCGAATCTCAAAAGGTCGGCTGCAAAGACGGGTGTGAAGGGGCTGGAAGTAGAGCGATCCCCGAGTCAGAAGAACTGTAAGGC
>CAMZGI010000129.1 GCA_947306305.1 uncultured Fibrobacter sp. | reverse complement strand
ATGAACAACTTCGATCTAATAGTAGATACATCCCGGAAGGGAATCTCGATGGCACTTTGCGCGGACGCGGTTTACGAAGAAATCGTCGATCCGTCTGCCAAGGGCGAAACGCTCAGCGCGAGCCTCGATTCGCTTTTAGCGAAAGTCGGAGCGACACTCGACGACGTGAAGCGAGTCATGGTGACCATCGGACCGGGTTCGTTTAGCGGACTGCGCACGGGTGTCGCGTTTTGCCAAGGGCTTTGCTTTAGCGGCAAACGCAATTTGTACGGAGTCACGACATTGCAAGCACTCGCATGCCTTGCTGGCAAGCCGAGCGAATCTGTCGCTGTAGTCATCCGTGCCCGCAATGGCTTTTGGTATTTGCGTTTGAACAACGAAGAAAGCTTCATCGAAACCGCAGACGTAATCGCACGACTCAAAGCAAGCGATGCAAAATACGCGGTTGTCGATCAGGCCGCAATCGCCGACGAAGCTCTTTCGAAAGTTTTTGCCGAGCTTGGAATTTCGACAACACTCGATACCGACAAGCCGCTCAGCATGTGGTCTCCGCTTTTTGATACGGTCAAGCCATCGCTCATTCAAGAAGCTAATTACATCCAGCCCTCGTATTTCGAGAAGTTAAAGGTGTAATGAGGTATGAAGCATCAAGTGTCAGGTCGCGACTCCGTCGCTTTGAGGTATGAGGAGCAAAGCGTAAAAGATCCAGAGAACTAAAACCGTAAATGATAATGCAATTGCGTAAAATGACAGAAAACGACTTGCCACAAGTTCTCGATTTGCAACGGGAACTCGCGTTCCAAGATTGGAACGAAAAGCAATTTTTGTCTGAAATCAAAGCAAGCTACGCTTACTGCGTTGTCTGCGAAATCGATGGAAAAATTCAAGGCTACGCCATCTTTCATTTGCTCGGTCCCGACTCTGAACTGTTGAGCATCGCGACCCGCGAAACAGAGCAACGCAAAGGCATCGGTTCGCAACTTTTGCACGCAGGCCTCGACCAGCTCACAAACGAAGACCAATGTTTTTTGGAAGTCCGCGACGGCAACGCCAAAGCACGAGCATTTTACGAGAAGCATGGATTCAAGCTTTACAACGTCCGCAAAAAATATTACGCCGATGGAGAAGACGCAGCATTGTACGTTAAGAAGTTATGAGTTACTAGTTACTGAGGCGACTGCGTCGCAGTTCCTAGTTCTAAGTTACTAGTTACTAGATTTTTCTTCAAGAATCTCTAGTAACTAATAACTAAGTTCTAGTAACTAAAGCCTAGTAACTAGCCCGTAGGGCGAAGTAACTACAAACTAGTATCTAGCAACTAAATAAAAAAGGGATTTATTTTGTCAAAGATTTTAAAATCAGATAAGTTCGACAGCCGAAAGAAAAAGAATCTCAACTTGGGAATTGCATTCCTTATTTTGCTAGCAATTGCCATCGTCATTTACGTGCTTTTTGAAAAAAGCGGTCATTGGCTCGTTGCAGACGACAACTTTGACCATGTGAAATGGGTGGCAGTACTCGATGGACAAACTGCAGACCTCGAACGCAGCGACTACGCCGCGAACCTCGTCAAAGAAGGCATCGCCGATTCCGTTCTACTTCTCGGACGACGCGTTTATCGCGACAGAAGCAATACCGAATTTTACGCCGAAGATTTTATGCGACTCGGCACATTCGACAGCAACGCGGTCTTTCTCGTTCCGCACAACGACCCCTCCACCATCAGCGAAGCCTACTCGCTCATTCCGTGGTTGAAAAAGCACAACGCCGATACCGTCCTTTTGCTCACGAACGCAGCATCCACATATCGAGTCAAACGAATTTTCCAAAAGCTTTCGGGCAAAAGCCCCATTTACGTGACAAAAGACATTCATCACGTCACCTACAATCCCAAGAACTGGTACAACAACCGTGAATCCCGCAAAGACTGGCTCCGCGGCTGGGCTGCGCTTTTCGCCTCTTATATCGACACATTCAATGCAGACACGCTTGAAGCAGGCGATTCCACTTACTACAAGCCCATCCGCTCTTATGCTGAATACAAACGCGAAATTCGCTCGAACGTAAATTTGCAAAAGCTGCTCCCGAAGATTGAAGACAAGATAAGGAACGAATCCGCCAAAGAAGCAGCCAAAGATGCAGCTAAGGAAGCTGTGAAGGATTCGACAAATTCCGCTAAGGAAAAAGCTAGCGAGCCTGCGAAAGAAACTGCGAAAACGGCGACTAAAGAACCTGTAAAGGAAGCTCCCAAAGAAGCGTCTAAAGACAAATCGGCGAACGCGTCTAAGGCTCCGGTGAAGACACAGCCCCAAACGCCAGTGAAAGCACAGCCTCAAGCACCAGCAAAGGCAAAAACGCCAACCCCACCGAAAAAATAAAAGAAATACTAAGCCACAAAAGAGAAATGACTATTCTCTTTTTTTGTCATGCTCGGCTTGGTCGAGCATCTTAGATCCTCACCGAAGTTTACCCTGAGTTTAAGCCAGCGCTGAGCATAGTCGAAGTAAAGGGTCTGGATGACGACTCGTTCGTGAAAATTACCCCTGCGACAATAGCAGCAGAGCAGCGGTGAGCGGAGCGCTCCAGTTAATCGCAACTTCGTTGCTCGCAAACGAAACTTGTTCGTCCGCGTAAGACATCCCCGGAGCTTCGCCAAGGTAATGCGGATTGCGAGCCGCATCTTGACGTTCCTCGTTAATGCCCCCCACAACTAAGCCCGGCACAGGTTCATCTACGCCATCGGAATGGCTAATGCGATGATGCGGATGCTTCGGAGAATTCCACGAAGAACCCGTCACAAAGCTCACATCGACAGGATTCATCCCATAAATAAAATAAATCTGCGACATTGCAGCATTGCGATACTTAGGTTCGTCAAGCCAGACCGAAGCCAAATAAAGCGTCAACGCATGGTTCGCAATATCGCTATTGCTCCCCCAAATAAACTTGCGGATCGAAAGCCCATACGGGTCAGATTCGCACAAATTAAGTATTTCGTCAGCAGTGTATTTAAAAGCCTTTCTCGCTTTTTCAGTCCACTCGCAGTCCATCGTGGCTAACGCGAACCAAGCCAGATTCTGCACCGAACGCCATTGCAAACCGTAAGTCGGCAAGTACTTTTCCATATCCGACGGGAGCTGCATTTCAATCCGCTTGAGCAACCCAGCAACGTCCACATTTTCCTGTACAGCACCATTTTCCAGTTCGGCTTTATTTTTCAGTTCGCGATAAAGCATCGCGCGAGCCCAGAAAAAGTCATCGCCTAAATCGGCATCGCCATAGCCGCCGCTGCCTTCCGTGTTGTGCGGCCAATCCACTTCGGGATTTTCTTCGGCCCACAGGTAAGCCCGAACACTCGCTGCAAGGCACTTTGTTGCAAATGACGCATCGACATCTGCATACACACGATGTGCTTGAGCCAACGCCCCTACAAAATTCAACGTCGAAGAAGTCGATTTTCCGAGGACATACCGCTTCTGAGAAGCGTCCGATTCCGAGGGCGTTACAAATCCGTCCCAACGGTATGGCGTCACCTTGAAAAATACGCCGCCATCTTCATCTTGCATCCGCAAGAAAAATTCCAGTTCAAAACGGACTTCATCTAACAAACTTGCAGGTTGTTCAAACGATTCATGGAACTGCGAACCACTCACAAATTCAGAGTTCTTTTGCAGTTCGCACGCAAGCATCAGCGTCGCGACACTCACGCCGCCATTCACGATATACTTGCCGTAATCGCCTGCATCGTACCAGCCGCCATGGGCATTCCAAAGCCCTGTGCGGTTCATCGCCGGGTGGAATTCGAGCATTGCGTCCAAATGAGCCGCAGGCCGTGCCCACGCCCCCGCAAAACGCTCCGGCAATTCAACGCCGCTCCGCTGAAAATAGAACGACTTGATATTCGCCTTTGTCTGCCGAACAATCCATTCGTCCGAGACCTCGAACAAATGCGAAGCGACCCTAAAATCTTCGAGGACAATCCGATATTGCCCTTGAGCCGCAACCGACGAAAAATCGCCCTTGAATAGGAACTCGCCCGTATAGTCGCACCGACAAAGCTTTTGAGCCTCGCCCTCGTAAACTAGGCGGGATGAGCCGTCTAAAATTTTGAACTTGACCGCCGAAGAATAATCTTCCGAGAAAGCAGCCAGAAAAAACTTAGACGCTAAAGGAGCGTAACCCAAATGACAATAATGAATCTTCACGTTCATGCCCTAAGAATAACTTTTTTTATTCAAGAGAGGCTATAAAAAAACAATGTTATCCGTTTACTATAGGGAACACGAGCCGCTAAAACCACTTTAACTTTATTATTTTCTATTACACCAAAGAGATGATTAAGAGGTAAAAAATGAAAAAGCCAATCAAAATTACACTCATCGTCATAGGATCGTTAATCCTTCTCTACTTTATCGCCCTCCTTGTGGCTCCAATTATCGCCCGCAGCTACATCGAAGACCATTCCAAAGAAATGATTGGGCGAAGCATCACCATCAAGGACATTAGCCTCAATCCGTTCACCTACGTGCTGGACATCGATTCGCTCGCCGTCATGGAAGCAGACGACAAGACGCGATTTGTTGCATTCGACAAGTTCAGCGTGAACCTCAACCCGCTTCAACTCCTCACGGGCACGCTCGACATTAGCGACATTTACATGAAGGCTCTCTACGTTCGCGTCAGCCAGCATGGGGAACGTTTCAACTTCAGCGACATTCTGGACCACCTCGCGAAAAAAGACAGCATCTACTACGCCGAGCATCCCGAAGAAAAAAAGACCGAAGAAAAGAGCAGCAAGAGCGCCGCAGAAATCGCAGCCGGACTCCCCGTCAAGCTCAGCCTTAGAAACATTGTCTTTGAGAAAGGCAACATCATCTACCAAGACACCAAGATTGGCTCCAAGTTCCACCTCAAAGATTTCTCGATTAGCATCCCGGCTATCTACCTCGAAGACAACGCGACCGGCGTAGATTTAAGCCTCAAGTTCGCAGACGGCGGCGACCTGAACGTCAAAGTCGATGCCAACATGGCGACCTACAATTTCAACATATTCTTGAACTTGCACCGCTTTGCGCTCGCATGCATCAAGCCCTACCTGAACGACTCCATCAACTACAAGGACTTTGCAGGTTACCTCTCGGCAAACATCGCTATTAGCGGCAATTTGAACAGCATCCTAGCATCGAACATCACAGGAAAGGTATCACTTGACGACGTGGCGCTCATCGAAAAAAGCGGCAACAAGATTGGCTTGAATTCCGTCCAAGTCGGCATTGGCAAAGCAAACCTCGCCGACAACGAATACCTCGTCGATTCAGTCATCGTAGATGGAGCAATCGCTCACCTCGACTTGTACAAGAACGGAAAGACGAACTTTGACGTGCTCCTCGATCCGAAGAGCAATGGCATTGACGTAAACGATACGACTACAGCAAATGCAGCCACGGACTCGACCGCAAAACAGGCTGCAGAAGCGAAGCCGGATAGCGCAAAAGCTGAAGCAACTGAAGCTGCACCCGCAACCGAAACCGCCGACTCCACCAACGTCGCCGAAGCCACAGACGAAAAGCCCGACAAGGCTAAAAAACTCAAAGCAAAGATTAACAAGCTCTTGGTCAAGAACACCACGTTCTCGGTCACCGACCACACGATTATCAAGCCATTTGATTACAAAGTAACAGCAATTACGGTAAGCGGTCAAAACATCAATTACGACACGCCTTGCAACGTGGACGTCACCGCAAGCTTCCCCGAAGGCGGCAGCCTCTCGCTCAAGTACCACGGAGCGCTCAGCAACCTCAAGACGATGGACATTTACGTGAGCATCAAGAACTTGGTTCTCAGGCACTTCTCGAACTACTCGCTGCACTACACCGCCTACCCCATCAAGGCGGGCACGCTCGCATTCGCCAGCGAAAACAAGATTGTAGATAGGAACCTCGACAGCAAAAACACCATCGACATTTACAACATCACCGTCGGAGACAAGGTCGATGACATCGACCCCGAATACACCGTTCCGATGAAAATCGGTCTCTACATCTTGAAGGACAAGGACGAAAAAATCCAGTTCGACGTGCCCGTCAAAGGAAACCTCGACGACCCGGAATTCTCTTACGGAAAAATCATCTGGAAGACAGTCGTGAACCTGCTTATCAAGGTGGCAATTTCTCCGTTCAGACTCGTCGGGAACCTCGCCGTCGCAGGGGCAAACGCCCTTGGATTTGACCTCGGCAAAAACGACGAAGTGCTCATCGATTCCAACAGCGAAACGTTCACGAGCGAGCAATACGCGAAAGCCATCAAGATGACGGAAATGATCCAGAAAGACCCGAACCTCATGCTGACCTTCACACAGTATTACAATCCGCGTAAAACCGCCAAGGAATACAAGATTAAGCAGCTCAAAATCGACTTCTACAAACAAAAGAACAACAAGACGGAGTTGAACGAGCTCGACTACAGAGCTATCGAAGAAATCAAGGAAAAAGACAGCGAGTTCAAGGCTTACGTCAACGAACATTCTGCCGAAATCGACAAGAACTACATGATGAAGGTTCTCCCCAAGATGGCAGCACAGCGTAACGCCGACCTCCTCAAGGTGCTTAGGGCGCAGCCGGGCATCACCAAGAAAAACTTGAAGGTTGTCACGGCGCCGAGAGATGCGCTCCGCAGCTACAAGGACAAGCCGATGTATAAAGTCACTGTGGATGTGCAGTAGGCGGCAGAGCCGCAGTTACTAGTTACTAGTTTCTAGTTACTAGTTACTAGAACTTAGAGGGTGTTATCCTCGCGCAGGCGAGGATCTAAGA
>CAMZGI010000128.1 GCA_947306305.1 uncultured Fibrobacter sp. | reverse complement strand
GCCGGATACCAGTCATACGGATCGAAGTTTTCAATCTGCTTCGGGCCTTCCTTCGTGAAGGTCAGTTCCTTCATCGTGCCGTCGGAATTGTAAGTAAATTCATCGACGCTCACGCTACGGTGGTAAGCCGGGTTCGGATTTGCACGACCATCTTCGGCCGGAATTTTTTCGAGACCATCGTAACCATTTGCAATGCGGCGATCATGGTAAGCGACGTACCAGTGTCCCTTGAATTCTGCAATGCCGTGGTGGTTGTTATTGTTGGCATTGATGTTCTGACCGCCAATGTTCGGGTTCCCCATGAAAATGCCCTTGTATTCGTAAGGGCCCATCGGGTTCTTGGACATGCCGTAGGCAATACGCAAATCAGCGGTACTGTAAGAGAGGTAGTAATTGCCTTTGTACTTGTGGATGTAAGAAGCTTCCATCGCTTTGGGACCGCCAATTTTCAGCTGAGTCTTGGAGCTCACATCGAAGCCCTTCATATCCTTGTTAAACTTGTAAATATTGAAGATGTTATTGTTGTTATTGGCTGCCGGACGGCTATTGCTTTCGCCGCCGCCAAACGTGAAGTAGCCCTGACCATCGTCATCGAAGAAAATAGCCGGGTCAAAGCACCAACCAATGCCGTCGCAGTCCGCGAGACCGCCACCCCAGTTGTTGATGAGCTTCTTGTTGCCCGAAACAGGGTTAGTCCATGGGCCAGCAATGCTATCGGCGCCGATGAGGCCGATACCGCCGCCGCCGCCATCCGGGAACACAATGTAAAGTCTGTGGTCATTGGGGTTCACGGCGATGCCGGAAGCCCAAATATCGCCGATTCCATCGACTTTGCGGGCATCGTAAATGATGCCGAAGTCGGTCCAGTTTTTCATGTCCTTGGTGCGGAAGCCGTAAAGGGCCTTGATATCGTAGCCGTTGGCGTTTGCCACGGCAGGGTCGTCCGAGTCGGTAATTACGTAGAAATACGTATCGTCAGCAGCGGCACCCGGGTCCGCCAAATAGTGATATGCTGAAATCGGGTTATCGGCAAGCGCGCTGACTCCAAAGCCTGCCACCAATCCAAACATTGTTACGCTCTTAAGTAGTTTCATTGTTCACTCCTCAAGATCGACCACACACCGGTCCATCTCTTTTTTATAAAACTATCTCAAAAAACGCCAAAAAGCTCTAATTCGGCATATCTATTATGGACAAAAAGTCAATGGGTTTTGGAGTTGGTAGAACTTAGTTGGTAGAGCTTAGTAGGAAATAGACAGTAAACAGTAGACAGTGGTTAGTGGTTGGTGGTTAGGGGGGGGAAGAAAAAAGGCTTCTCTTTCGAGAAGCCCTAATTCGATTGTATTCGGAAAAATTAGCGGGTGGTGCGGACTTTCGAGACCATGCCGGTTGCACGGTTGCGAATGAGGCACATACCTTGCACCTTCTGAGCCTGCGCGCCTTCACGCCACATCTTTGTCGCTTCGGCCATATTGCGGGCGGTAAAGCTTGCCACCTTCTTGCCGGCCAAATCAAACACGTCGAAGGTTCTAGCCGCAGTGGAGTTCAAGCGGATTAACTTATGAATACTCACTTGTCCATCATCCGGATCCTTGGCGTCCTTGCCTTCTGCAAACTGGATGTAGTCGATATCAAACCAGTCGCCAGTCACAGTCAAGCGGAGGATGTGTTCGCCAGCCGTTAGCTTTACGTTTGCGGCCACCTTGTTGTATTCGTCGAAATTATCTTCGCCAGAGCTTGCCTGCGGCACCGCAATTTCTTCGGTGATGTCATTGTCGTCGATAGAGAGCTTGAAGCTGCCGCTCGTGCCGCCAGATGCCACAGCGGCAAACATCGTGTAGTCGCCTTCTTTTGCCACATTCACCGTGTATTCCAGCCATTCGCCAGTCTGGTTGTAGCCCACGATATAGCCTGTCGCCTTCTTGTAGATGTCAACGCCAGTGCCTTCGCGATAGCTCTTGCCACCATTGCTTTCGGCGCCATGGTCTTCGGAATCGCTTTCATAGTAAGACTTGATATCGCTGCCACGGCCAGAACCCGGTTCGTCAAAGTTTTCGGCTTCAATCTTGCCCGGAATTGCCCAAGCCTTGCCGCCAAACGGTTTCTGCGGTTCAGGAGGAGTCGAGCCACTGCCTTCAAAGCCCCAAGACTTGATGGCCATGGTAGAATCCTGAGAACCCTTGAACACGAGGAACAACTGCTTTACGATGCCCTTCAGGCCTTCCACTTCGCACTTTGTTTCGGCATAGGTACTCTTGTTGCCAGTATTCTTGAGCTCGCAAGTACCTGCAAGCGTACCTGTTGCAGAACCGGTGCGGATTTCAATCTTGTTGCCGTCGGCAGCGCTAGCTGCTTCAACAACAAAACCCGTTGCCGCCGTACCAAAATCAACACCGCTCACGCGAATCCAAGATTCCTTAGAAGAAAGCGGGAGCAATACGTGTTCAGCCTTCTTGCCCTGAACAAAGTTCGAACGGCTACGGATGCCCTTCTGCTTGGAACTCGTGAGAGCCGGATAAACATCATACGGGTCAAAGTTTTCAATCTGTTCCGGGCCTTCGTCCGTAAACTTCATCTTCTGAATAGTTCCGTCTTCGTTGTAGAAGAATTCATCGATGGAAACGCTACGGTGGTAGCCTTCGTTCGGATTTGCCCTGCCATCGTCAGCTGGAATTTTTTCGAGGCCGTTATAGCCCTTAGCAATACGGCGGTCATGATAAACCGCATACGAGTGACCCTTGAATTCGGCAATACCATGATGGTTGTTGTTGCCGTTGATGCTTCGACCGTTCATGTTCGGGTCATCAAGAATCGTACCCTTCCAAGTGTAAGGCCCCATTACGTTATCGGACATGGCGTAGTCAATCGTCGGAGCGCCCTGCTGCCAACCGGTACTGTAAGAGAAGTAGTACTTGTTTTTGTGCTTATGGATGTAAGAAGCTTCGAGCATCTTACGCTGCGGCAAATTGTTCACCTTCACATGAGAACCCTTGCCCACAGGAGCGTCCTTGGCATCGTTCAACTTGACGATGTCAAAGTTGTCCGTATTCGGGCGGCTATCGCCTTCACCGCCACCCCACGTCACGTAAGTCGTACCGTCATCGTCAATGAAGATACCCGGGTCAAAGCACCAAGAAACGCCATCGCAGTCAATGTGGCCGTTACCCCAGCCTGCAATCAGTTTGCTCTTGCCGCCGCCAACCGCATTTTCCCACGGGCCGTCAATCGCCGGAGCCTTGATGTAGCCGATACCGCCACCACCGCCATCCGGGAACACGATATAAAACGTGCCGTTATGGACTGCAATGCCAGAAGCCCAAATATCGTTAATGCCGCTCACCTTACGGGCATCGTAAATAATGCCGTAGTCAGTCCAGTTCTGCATGTCCTTGCTGCGGAATGCATAGAGGGCGTAAATCTTGTAACCATCGGAATTTGCCGGAGCCGGGTCGTCAGAGTCCGTGATGATGTAGAAGTATTCATCATCGGCAGCCGCACCGGGGTCAGCCAAGTAATGGTAAGTAGAAATCGGATTGTCAGCAAGCGCGCTTACACCAAAGCCCGCTATCAAACCAAACATAGTCACATTCTTAAGTAGTTTCATATTCACTCCTTAGAATCGGCTCCACACCGTGAGTCCATCCCTTTTTTTTATAAAACTATTCTCGAACGCAAAAAAAGACCTACGTCATGGCGTAGGTCTCATGGATAAAATGTCCACAATGGATATGGCCAATGGATAAGCTTAATCTTCTTTTTTAGAAGCCTCTTTCTTTGTAATCGGAGCGTACGGGTCAAAGATGCCGTAGCCATAGACCTCGATATCATCGACCCAGACTTCCGTGCCCATCTGGCCAAAGATGCCAAGTTTTGTCACACGATTCTTGATTGCATCCCAGCCCACATTGCCGCCATTGCTGTCAGCCGTATCCAACTTCGACGGAATCACGGTATAGCGAGTCCAAGCCGTATCCACATCATAGTGGCCCCAAGCCTTGATATTTTCAGAGCTCGTTATGGAATCGTCATTTACGAACACATCGAATGCAAACGAAATCTTAGAAGCTTCGGAACTGCGAGCCCAGAACACAATGGAATCGAGATCGCTCATATCGACAAAGCCGCCAAGCTCGCGACCGATAAGAGCCCAATCCCATTCTGCTGCGGAATCGCGTTTACATACAAAGTGTGCCACATTGCCTTCGCGGCCAAAGCCAGCCGCTTCAACATTCAACTTGACTTCGGCATTCTTAGATGCGGTAGGCACCCATTGAGCAACACCATTTTCAAAGTCATCGAACACAAATTCCGTCTTGACGTAAGCAGAATCGCCAAGGTAAAGCTCTTCGGAACCTGAGCCGACATCCGTCTCGATTTTGCCATAAACCTTGACCGAGTCTTCGTCTGCATCGTTGACAAACGCGACAATTTCGATATTGCCGCTCGGCAACGCATCAAATTCAAAATAGCCCGTAGAATCCATCGGAACCTGGTAGTCAAGCCCCTGCACAGAAACTGTAGCCGCACGGCGCACTAACTGCGGAAGACCGACACGACCAGAAACCTTGGTCGGTTCAGAGACTTCGACCGTCAACGGAGTGGCGGAATCAGCCTCGACATAGGCAATCTTTTCAAATCCCTTCAAGTTCAGGGAATCATTACGAGCTTCAATTACATAAGAACCCGAAGGAACATCCGACAGAACGACTCTGCCCTGATCGTCGGTTTCAAAATTCAACTGGTAGAGGGAGTCCGACCCAAGTTCGGATGCACCGGAGAGATATGATTCGGGGCGAACAACAACCTTCATTCGAGCGGCAGGAGTGCCATCGGCCAACTGAACAAGCACCGCGATGGAATTCTCTGTTTCCAACGACGATCCAGCGGTAGAACGACCGCTATCGCAGGCGACATAGCAGAACGCCAATGTCGCCAAACCGTATGTCCACGCCCGTTTAATCATTTTTTATCTCCTGCACCTTCCCCCACTATTATAGTATTTTCCGCAGCCCCTCCTTTACGGGCTACTGGATAAAATGCCATAGAAAGCTGCATAACACGATCAGGATTCTTGGCTCCGTCAACTCTTTTCTGAACCAGACGGCGGAATTCCCTCAACATGTCGCCCAAATCCTCGAAGCAGGACTGATCTACAGAAAGGGTCAGTGTAGAAATATTGCGTTCATTGACGGGGACGTTTTCGAGCGCGTCGCTCGCAAGCTTAAGGACCTGGCGCTGGAAACTGCGCACGGCCTTCGCTTTTTCGGGGCCCCCGACAGTCAAATGGGCTTCGGTCAATGCAAGCTTACCCGAAGCAAGCTTTTTAACGAGACCGACCTCTTTCAAAGTTTCAATGGCTTCGAGAGCCTGCTCCTCCGTAATCGGCGGGCAAATATCCTTGGCGATACGCTTCACGTTCACCACGCCACCGTTCAATTCCAGGTAGGCGCGTACCGCAGGAATCCACCAGTTTTCGAGGAGTTTAAGTTCAGCCGCTTGCAAAGAATGGCGTTCCACGTCGCGTAGCGACAGGGCTTTAGCCATGAGTTCTTCGCGCTTAGTCTTATCCTTGCTGACAGCAGCAGAATAAAGCAGGTCGAAGTATTCGGCCTCGCGACCAGTCAGCGCAAGGATTTCCTTAGCCGCAGGTAGTGCATGGGCAGGCAAATGCTGCTTTTTTTGCAATACGCGATAGAGATAGCTGGAGTCTAGCCCTAGCTTGTCACCCATCATGCGGTAGCTGTAGAAGGGCATCTCGACCTTGCGCCTGTCGTAGAATTCCTTCAAGAAGTCGCGGTAGTCCGCTATGTCAGAAAAAGTAACCATCAATATCTAAAATATTTAAAAGTGTGCCTGATGACCCTACCATGTAAAAATTTGGTATGGATTTTTTGTCAATGGACTACCATAGGAGAAATCCTATCATCATATCCAATATCTTTTAAGCCCTTGATTAAAGGAGCGATATCCTTCATTAAAACATTTTTCTCAAAAACCAAAGTCACATGTTCCCCCAATAAATCCGTAGAACAATTTACAGACTTATCTTCATTTTGGAATTCAATTCTAGAACAGATTTCCCCTAAGAATTTCCACAAATCCGCTAAATTATTAAACGAATAGAATGTAAATCCATCAAACGAGGGCGTTTCTTTAAAAGCCCCTTCATTCAAGCTAGCAACATAAACAATTTCTTTATCTTCACGATAAAAAGTCAGCAACAAATCTAAAGCATTATAATCTTCAAAACACTCTAATTCATAACTGCCACCCTTACCTAAAGCTATGATTTCATTAACAGAAAGCTTTTGACGATGACGCATATACTTATGTCTTAAAAAAGCCAATCCTCGAATATAAGAAGGACAAAAACAGTTGGTAGATCTTGTGGGTAATTTCAACTTATAAATGTCTTTGAAATCCGTCCCAATCGCATATCTTATGTTAGGATAACCAACAAATCCCATTGTAGCTGTGATTTTAAAGAAATCACCAAAAGATAAACTATCATCAACATGTAACTTGGCTGTATTAGCCTTCCAATCAAATGATTGACCTTTCTTTAAAGTTTCTTCTTGATTAGCATTAATAATCGTTTTGAGTTCACTTTCAAGCGGTACAATCAACAAATCTTCACTAGCAGAAACATCCGTCTTAGTCTTACCGATAACCGTTCCGTTCACGGAGTATTCTTCGAGATTGACTTTCACGACGGGTACGTTCGAGCTCGGGGTCATGAAGTCCGTGCTTTCTTCATTGCAAGCGGCAAGAAGGAAAAGCGAGAGCAATAGAAGGCAAGAGGTAAGTCTAGTCATTTGTATAGAATATAGATAATT
>CAMZGI010000127.1 GCA_947306305.1 uncultured Fibrobacter sp. | reverse complement strand
AGGCCGACACCGGCACGAAGATGATCCACATTGGCAAGAACACCAAGAGCACGATCATTTCGAAGGGCATCAGCGCGGATTATTCCAGCAACGCCTACCGTGGCGAAGTCAGCATCCGCAAGTCCGCTACAGGCGCCCGCAACTACACCCAGTGCGATAGCATGCTCGTTGGCACCAAGAGCGCCGCCCATACGTTCCCCTACATCACCGTCGCGAACGCAAGTGCCCAGACCGAACACGAAGCAACGACCAGCCGCATCAGCGAAGATCAGTTGTTCTACTTCGAGAGCCGCGGCATCAAGCGCGAAGATGCCATACAAGCTATGGTGGGCGGATTCTGCAAGGATGTGTTCAAGGAACTGCCCGGCGAATTTGCAACCGAAGCACGCCAGCTGTTGACGCTCAAGTTAGAGCACAGCGTAGGGTAACCTCAGACGAAAGAACGGCTCTGCGAGCCTACAGACGAAAGACGAAAGTGTAGTTACTAGTTCGTTGTTAATAGTTACTAGAACTTAGTTACTCCGCCCTTCGGGCTAGTTACTAGAAGCGTAGCGACCTCAAAGGGCGAAGCCCGACCTCACTGCTCAAGCCTATCTCGTCTAACTAAAGTAGTCCTTTCTTCGCGGAGCGCATTAAATTTTTGACTTGCTTTTTATCCATCGGAGGCACGTTCGTGTCCTCAAAACGCTTGGACTTCGGGGCGCAATCCTCGCAAAGGTGCTTTATCACCGTACCAAAACTTGCAGCTCCATCGGACATGGACATTTCTTTGGAGCGGTACGAACGAAGTAACGCTTCCTTATGGCATTTGTCGCAAATTCCCATCTTGGGTGCTGCGGGCTCGCGTGCAGAATTTCTCTTTTTCTTGTCCTTTTCGGAATCGATTGAAAACGCACGGCTCATCGCCGCATTCTTACTAGCAAAATGGTTATCGAAAAGACTCATATCACATCTCCTTTAAATCTTCTACAAGTTTATCTTGCAAATACAATGCCAAAAGCATGCAGCAAAGCGACGTGGCTTCGCCGTTCTCCATGAACAAGCTACGCCCAAACTTGCCTCTCTCCATCTGTTTTTCCTTGAACACCTCGGCAAACTTCGCAAAGTCGAGCAAAGTAATGCGATTTTTGTTCAATTCGCAGATTTCACGGATGGAACTATTCAAATATTCAACTTCGTTCACCGCAATCGGGAACATTTCGCTTGGAATCGTGAGCAAAAACAGGCGGGATTGGGTTTTATTCACGAGTTCGGTCACAAGCGAGGTCAAAAGATTGGCTACAGAAGCCCCGTCTGCGCCGCCGTGATTCAATTCCCTAAGCCCAAGCCCCATTACAATGCGACCTGCGTTTTTACCAATAATGTCGGCTGAAAGCCGCGACCTGATTTGCGAAAGCGATACCGCGACTGGCACATTCACAGAAAATTGCACAGGACGGCTGGGTTCCCGGCAAAGCACAGCCTCCACAAAACGGTTAGCCGCCTCGCCCTTGCCACCAAATAATTCATCGCCTATAACTAATATTCTGTTTTCCACATAGACAATTTATACTCTTGAATCGGATTTGACCACAGAGATTTCCCAATAATTGTCTTTTTTTTCACGAAAAAGCACTTTATGACCATCCGCAATGAGCGATCCGGGCACATTTTCGATAGGCGAGCCCTCGTCAAGCAGGATTTTTAGCACTTTTTTAGGCGGATATCCCGACATGACGATTCTCGAACGCACGGAATTTAAGGGACATTTCACCCCGCGCAAATCCAAAACCGTAGGAATTTCGCCCTGAAGGGAGGCTGGCAAAGGTAAATTTTTTACATTCTCGCAGAAATTCGCAATTTCGCCCATGTAATTTTCGGGATTTTGCGACCATTCCCCCACCGGATACTCCGAGAGTGCGCAACAAACGACCTTCGACAAGGCTTCTTCGGGCTGCAAAAGCGCAGACGTTCCGCGGCGAATCCACTCGACACACGCATACATGAGCAACCGACGTAAAGATTCTGTAAAACCTTCGCTATTCCGATTCGCATCCATCCACCGAACTATCGGCGATGTTAAATTTTTATTGCGATTTTCTTCGTTTTTTTGCATAAAAAGTCAATGTAAAATTACGTAATCAAACTTATGTAAAATAATACTTCAGTTGGCAAAAATTGGCCCATTTTTCCTATAAAATGTAGCAAAGTTCACACTAGGTTTCTATATTTGGCCGCAAGCATTACAATAAGTGCAAAAGGTATAAAGTAGAATGAGTACAATTCTCCTATACACGATGTTCGTCGTCTACGTTTTCGCAGGCGTGGGATTGGTGATTTACGGGTTTAGCTGCTATTATAGCATCTACCTATTCCTCAAGAACAGCCGTCGTACCCGTCTTTCGGATCGCAAGGCGATTCTCAAGTTCTATCGCGAGCACTCCATTGCCGACCTTCCGCAGGTCACAACTCAGCTTCCTGTATTTAACGAAGCTAACTGCGTCGAAAGACTTCTTGAAGCAGTCTGCGCCATAGACTACCCCAAGAACAAGCACGAAATCCAAGTTTTGGACGATTCCACTGACGAATGCTACGAAGTCACTAAGAAGAAAGTAGCCGAGCTCGCCGCTCGCGGATACGATATCAAGCTGCTCCACCGCACAAACCGCAAAGATTTTAAAGCAGGCGCTCTCAAGGAAGGCATGGCTGTCGCGAAGGGCGAATACCTCGCTATTTTTGATGCCGACTTCGTTCCTGAAAAAGATTTCCTTTTAAAGACTGTCCCCTACCTCGTGATGAACCCGAAAATTGGATTGGTCCAGGGCCGCTGGGGTCACCTCAACCGCACCGAATCCGGTCTTACGCTCGCTCAGTCTATTGGTATTGATGGTCACTTTGTCGTGGAACAGTCCGCCCGCAGCTGGGGCAAGTTGTTCATGAACTTCAACGGCACCGCAGGCATCTGGCGCAAAGACGCCATCTATGGCGGTGGCGGCTGGGAAGGCGACACGCTGACCGAAGACATGGACCTTTCGTACCGGTCCCAGCTTGCCGGTTGGAAGATGAAGTTCGTGTTCGACGTGATTGTTCCGGCAGAACTCCCGAACGACATCAACGCATTCAAGGCACAGCAGTTCCGTTGGGCTAAGGGCTCAATCCAGACTGCAATCAAGATTTTGCCGAAGGTTTTGCGCTCTAAGGTTCCGTTCCGCGTCAAAATTGGAGCAATCCTCCACACGACGCACTACTCGATCCACCCCTGCATGTTGTTCACCGCGCTTTGCGCATGGCCGCTCCTCGCTTTCTTTGAACCGGTCGCGCACCTCCCCACTTGGGCTTACACCGTCGGTTTCGCATTTATCTTCCTCGCCGCTATCGCTCCTTCTGTTCTTTACTTTGTAGCCCAGCGCTGCTCTGGCTACACAGGTTGGAAGATTCGCTTGCTCTCGCTCCCCATCTTGATGGCACTTGGCGTGGGCATCGCCGTCAGCAACTCTCGCGCAGTCTTTGCCGCCGTGCTCGGCACCAAGGGCAGCTTTGTCCGCACCCCGAAGAGCGGTGGTTCAAAGTCCAAGGTCAGCCACTACGCGCAGAAGTTCCCGTGGATGGCGCTTGTTGAACTTATCGTGGGCATCTACTGCATCTTTGGTTTGCTCGAATACATCAACGCAAGCAAGTACATCATTGGACCGTTCCTCGCCCTTTATGCAATCGGATTCCTCTCGGTGAGCGTGCTTAGCTTTATGCACTTCATCAGCAATTTGATCGAAGTGAGCAAGGCCCGCAAGCGTTGCGAAAACGTAGAAGAACAAGCCACAAACTAAGATTTGATTGAAGAAACGCTAAACGCTCCGCAAACGCGGAGCGTTTTTTGTTTCCATTGATCCTCACTTCACTCGTCACCCTCGATCCAGTCGAGGGTCTTCAAAAGCGGAGGCGGATTTTCATGTGACGTTCGTCACTTTGCGTGGAATCGCAGGACGGGAAGCCACGGATAAAGCGGGTTCGGCAGCGAAGGTCTTTGACCTGCTCGCTGGCAAACGTTCCATAGCGGAGCGACGTTTCGACCACCCCTCGATGAAACATCCCATAGACGTTGAGCGACACGCCCACAAGAATAGCCGCGACAGTCATCGCAACAAGCATTTCTAAAAGCGTGAATCCATGTGTTTTGCGCAAAGTCGCCATCAGAACCTCATCATTAAAACTTCATTTGCATCTGACAAGTCGCTTTAGCGACACTCCCTCATTCTGAACAACCGCCCACGCAAGATGAACGTTCCCCGGAAGACGCTCCAACTGAACCGAAACAGGACCTTGAATCAACGAATCCGTGCATAAGGGTTTGCTTTCTATCAACTTTTCCATCGCGGAGAACGCTTCATAAAAACGCTCTACCCGACATCGTTCAGTAGCAACCTCGCGATTAAAGAAATTCCAGCCACTTAGCAAAGCGGTAGTTCCAACCCCCAAAACGGTAAACGCCACGCAGACTTCGGGCAAAGTAAAGCCCTGCAACAACACCCTGAACGCTTCACTTCGTTCTGCATAACGGGACAAAATCATAAACGCCTCCGGCCAAAAACGACCTTTTTAGAGTTCATGCAAAACGGCAACAGAGATTTCGACGAATCCAGCAGAACCGCCGAAGAATCCCGTTCCACAAGCCCCGACGGAGCCACAGCCAAACCGTCGAAAACAGACTTGTCCTTTATCGCAACGCGGTTTCCGTGATAGCCCACAGCTATAGCCACGCTCGGAAAATTCGCTTTCGCACGCCCCGAAACATCAATATTTTGCTTTGACAAAAGCACTCCCGCAAGCGAGACATTCCCCGCAACGGACACTCCAGCAAAGCCAAAGATTTCAGCGAAATCGGCTGTCACATTCCCTTGCAAAGCAACCGTTCCAGAACCATAAATCCGCAACGTATCGAAGTGAACTTTCCCACGAATTTTGACATCGCCTTCGACATTTGCAGCAAACGATTTAATCTTAGGTGGGCATTTACTTTCGCCAAACGAACCGCCGCCGCCAAGGTCTAGCGTCAAATCGCCAGCACTCACATTCAACGATATCGGAGCAAAAGCAGCAGACGAATCAAGCTGGAAAAATCGACGATTCCCCGAAAGCGATTTAAGACCGTCAGACTGCAAAATACGCTCTTGCAAATCGCGTTCCAAAAGCGTCGCACACGAAGCCCATTCCGACGTAGAAAACCGACCAAACTCATTCCCCAGTAAAAAGCGAAATCTGTACTGCACCACCCACTCCGTCCACGGACTAAGAACTCGCGATTCAACCGACGGAAGTTCTGCAAAATAGCCCTCTGGCAAGCCATCTAGCTTAGCCAAAACCGCCGATTCTGCCAAATACATTTCTTGCGTTTCGTTTGTAACAAGCCGAACCGTCTGACGAAGCGAACCCGGCAACCGAAGCATTGCCGACACCAAAATCGAGAGCACAAGCAACACGCCCAAAACAAACGGAAGAACGTTACCGCGAGCTGATTTTCGATCCAACATTCGATCCAATTTCATAATGCACCACCTTACCGCCGCACCGCAGCACCACATCATTTTTACCGACCGACTTTACCCGATACGAATTAATCATATCACCAAGCATGAGCGTTTTAGTTTCGCCCGAAGGGAATTTCACAAGAGCCGCACGACCTCCCACAATTCCAAGCAACATAAATTCCGGCAAATTGCAAGGCGAGCGATTCCACCGTCGTTCATGGCGTAACATATCGCGATGACCTTTGGCCCACGACAAACGATTCAAAACATCACTCGATGGCAAGTCTAATTCAATCGCAGCAACATCTTTAAACGATTCCGCATCTTCGGCATTCCTCGCAAACGGAAATTTCAGCATCAGCACAAGCGACAAGCCTAAAGCAAAAAACGACACTGCAAACAAAATCCATCTCCGTTTTTCGCAAGACTTCATCGAATTACAAGCATCTAAATCCAGATGCTTCCAAAACGGGTCATTCGCACCTTCGCAAAAAAGTTTATCCATATTCGGGATTTCATTGCAATTCACAAACGATTCATTCCAATGAGCGGCAACAGCATTATCACCAACACCAGCATTTGCGAACAATTCGTCCGCTTTCAAAAAATTCTTAAACCGCGACACGCGACTTTGACAAAGTTCATCGAAGCTATCGCCATAGCCATGTTCTTCAGACCAATGGCACAAACGACCATTCAAAAAAGCAAGCACATACAAAGTTTCATTCCACAATGCGACAAGCAGCAAATTTCCGTCATTTGCGCATTCTGCGTCAACAGGCATGTTTTTTGCAGCATTTTCACAGGCACAAACTTCTGCACATTTACCAACAAGCCCGACAACATCATTTTCGGCTGCATTTTCCGCATATTCACCACTCCATGTACCACGTAATATTTTATCCGCAATAGCGTACAACGCAACTTGTCGCGGCAAGCAACGGTCAAATTCTTTTTGATAACGTTCCAGCAGTTCATTCGAAGTAGCCACCAAATAGCGATGCTTACGCCCATCCGATGCATTGAACGAAACTAAATGATAAAAGAAAACGCGATTCGTGCACAGATCCGTGCCAAACTCGTCTTTGAACCGCTTTTGCAGTTCCGATTCCGTGAGCACTCCATCGAACGCAGTCGTCACTTCCCAAGTGAACAGACTCGCCGAAACATTTGCAATTCGTTTGTGTAGAAGGAACATATTTCAGGTGTCAGGGGTCAGGTATCAGGGGTCAGGTTTTAGGAGATGTGAGCTTTGAGCATTGAGCACGGCACTTCGTGCCTTTGAGCTTAGAGGAGATGCATTGTTCTAAGTTCTAAGTTCTAAGTTCTAAGCTCTAAGTTCTAAGCTCTCTCTCGTCTATTTCTCCACTGTCGGTGTTAT
>CAMZGI010000126.1 GCA_947306305.1 uncultured Fibrobacter sp. | reverse complement strand
AGGAAAAAGAACTTATACATCTTTTAAAAGTTCATCCTTTGCGTCCAGGTAATGCGTAACGCCAATCTTTACGTTTTTCAATTCATCGGTAGTTAAAGTTCTAACGACATGTGCAGGAGAACCCATCACAAGAGAGTTCTCAGGAAATTCCTTGCCATGCGTCACAAGCGCTCCAGCACCGATAATGCAATTCTTTTTGATATGGGCACCATCCATGATAATCGCCCCCATGCCCACGAGAACATTGTCTTCAATCGTGCAGCCATGAAGAACCGCACCATGCCCGACCGTTACTTCGTCTCCAATATGAACACCGACACCCGTCGAAACATGGACGCACACGTTATCTTGAATATTAGTCCGCTTGCCGATTACAATCTCGGCCAAGTCGCCTCGCAAAACGGCGTTGTAAAACACCGACGAATCGTCGCCGACGCTCACTTCGCCCACAAGGCAAGCTCCATCCGCCAAAAAGACTCTCTCGCCAACTTGAGGAATTTTACCTTTATACCTAATTAAGGAACCCATATTTGCAATTTACAAAAAAAATGAGTAAAAATATCTCGGTATCTTTTAAAAAAGCTTTGTTTTATTGTTCAAAGAACAACGCCAATGTTTATAAGTTCTATCTTGATGAACATGAACGAAATACAGAGTGCAAACATCGAAGATATCTTTGAAAAGCAAGGTCAAAACCGCTGGAAGGTGGCGAACACGACCGCAAAAGAGCGTATTCAAAAGTTGAAAAAGCTCCGTGCAGCCGTAGTTCAAAATCAAGAAAAATTTTACGAAGCCGTTTGGAAAGATTTTCACAAGCCCAAATTCGAAGCATGGCTCAGCGAAGTACTCCCCACCATCGAAGAAATCGACTACAACATCAGCCACTTAAAAAAATGGATGAAGGACAAATGCGTAAGCCGCACGTTCATTCTGCCGACATCCAAAAGCAAGCTCCACTACGAGCCTAAAGGCCGCGTCCTGATTTTTTCACCGTGGAATTATCCATTCTTATTGCTATTGAATCCAATTATTTCAGCCATCGCAGCAGGGAACGTCATCATCGCGAAGCCCTCGCACAAAACGCCAAACGTCAGTGCACTCCTCGTCAAGCTTTTTAAAGACACATTCTCCGAAGACGAGATAGCGCTCATCGAAGGCGAAGGTTCCGAAATTGGAGACAAACTCTTGCAGTTGCCGTTCGACCACGTATTCTTTACAGGCAGTCCACGAGTAGGTGCACACATCGCCGAAGAAGCTGCCAAGCACCATGCAAGCATCACCCTTGAGCTTGGCGGAAAATCGCCCGCCATTTTACTCCCCGATGCAAGCATCAATAAAATCATCAAGCAAATCGCTTGGGGAAAAACGCTCAACGCAGGGCAAACATGCATCGCCCCCGACTACGCACTTTGTCCAGAAGATAAAGTTCAAGAATTCGCACAAACTTTCGCAAACCAAATCAAGCAAATGTTTGGCGAAACGGATGCTATCCGCCATGAGAACCCAGACTTTGTTCACATTGTCGATAAACGAGCCACAGAACGCCACGCAGCACTCATCAAAGATGCAATCGCCAAGGGGGCAACCCAAGTCATTGGCGGCGTAAGCGATATCGAGCACTCCTACACGCCCATCACAGTCCTTACGAATGTCACGCCCGACATGGACATCATGCAATCCGAAATTTTCGGTCCGATCCTCCCCATCGTTTCTTACAAGACGCTTGACGAAGCTATTGCGTTTATTCAAAACCGTCCGAAGCCGCTAGCACTCTACATCTTTGGAAAATCTAAACGCGACACGAATTACATTTTAAGCAACACCACATCAGGCTCGACTTGCGTCAACAACACCATTATCCAAATTGAGAATTTGGAAGTTCCATTCGGCGGAGTCGGCATGAGCGGCACAGGCAATTACCACGGTTTTTACGGGTTCAAGACATTCAGCCACGAACGCAACATCATGGAACAAAAAGGCTTTGACGTCGTTCAATTTTTCCATCCGCCTTATGGAAAAAATCTTGGCAACTTGCATTCCAAAATTCAAAACTTAACCGAAAAGGCATTGCGGTTTATAAAGTCCATGTAAAGGAGGGATTATGGCATCCTTGTTATACAGATTTGCATGCCGTGCATTCCAAAAAGCATTCTTTGTCGGCGTGCATTTTATGCCTTGGCGTGAACCGCAAATTGTTCATGGAGCAGGGCGTTTGCAGGAACTTCCTAATCATTTGAAAGCAAACGGTGCAGACAACGTACTGCTAGTCACGGACGAATTCCTGGCACAGACAGAGCATTTCAAGAATATCAAAAAATACTTGGAAGAAGCAGGAATCAAATACGCAGTCTATGACAAGACGGTTCCGAACCCGACTATAGACAACATCAAAGATGCCACTTGCGTTTACAAAACGCACAAATGCAATTCGCTGCTTGCGTTCGGCGGCGGTTCCGCCATCGACTGCGCCAAAGGCGTAGGCATCCGCATAGCAAGGCCATGGACTCCAATTACATTCATGCGAGGCACGCTCCGCGTTCTACGCAAAATTCCTTACCTCGTCGCGATTCCGACAACCGCAGGCACAGGGAGCGAAGCGACGGTCGCAGCCGTAATTACGAACTCCAAAACGCACGAGAAATATCCGATTAATGACTTTGTCCTCATTCCGCGATTGGCGATACTCGACGCAAACATCACGCTTGACTTGCCGCCACAATTAACGGCGACAACGGGCATGGACGCACTCACGCACGCCATCGAAGCTTACATCGGCGGGAGCAATTTCAACGGGAGTGCCGAAGCTGCAATTATCGCAGGGCGACTCATCATCGAAAACATCCAAACAGCATACCGCGACGGGCATAACATCAAAGCAAGAGAGAATCTGCAAAAGGCGGCTTACCTTGCAGGGTTTGCATTCACACGAGCTTATGTCGGTTACGTGCACAGCATCGCACACAGTCTAGGCGGCATGTACCACTCACCACACGGGTATGCAAACGCAATCATTTTGCCGCATGTGTTGGAATATTATGGCGAGGCTGCAGAGAAACGCCTCGGATTTTTTGCAAAGGCAATCGGTGCTGTCGCCGCAGAATTGAGCGACCACGAAGCTTCGGTAGAGTTTATTCAAAAGATCCGCAATTTGAACCGTTCGATGAACATCCCCGAATACTTGGATTGCATTCGAGACGAAGACATTACGACGCTTGCAAAAGCAGCTAGCAAAGAAGCGAATCCGCTCTACCCCGTGCCTAAGATTTTAAATGCAAAGGAACTGGAAGTGCTTTACCACATTGTGAAAGGCGACATGCAATGCAACAACGTTGATCAAAGCATCGCCTAACCCAATTTTAATTACACAACCTGAAAGCGGTCTTTAATTTCTTGCGGGATAGCGAAGGGGCGACCACGCTTCATATCCATGAGCACCCACTGCGTCTCGGATTCAAAAACGACCTTGCCGTCGGACACGCGTTCAAAGCGGCACTTGCGCACGCTCATCACTTTGCTGTAGCTTGCCACCCATGTAGTTCCGCGAATTTCATCGCCCAAAAACGCCTGATTCTTGTATTCGACAAACTGCGTGTGAATCATCCAGCCGCACCCGAACTGGTACATAATATCCGTCGCGCCGACAGAATCCGAATGAGCAATCGAAATATCCTGAACCCATTGCACCGCCCACACATTGTTCATGTGCTTGTTTTCATCAATCATCTCGGGTGTCACCGTAAAAATTTTATCAAATTTCATCGGGTTCGCATTTTCTTCCATGATTGCCATACAGCCTCCTTTTTCAAAACACCTAATTCTATTTCTAATTCGCAGTCGAGTCTGGAACTGCAACATCCTTTAGACAACGGACCGAGAACTTGAAATACATATTATAGTCATCTATTTTCAATCCATTGGGCATCACGCCAAAAACATAGCCAAATGACGATGAATATTTCGTCGAAGTCCACCAACCAGCATTTGATCCCGCATAACTATATACAGAAAGGTTATTTCCATATCCCGCAGGCAACGCCGAGAAGCCATACATATTCGTTCCGTTCCAAGAGAAATCTCTCAAGCTATGGAGATAACTTGTCGTATCGGGCAATTTTTCCCATTCGTCAACGCTAGGCAAATGCCACCCGGCGGGGCAAGCCGTCAATGCAGAATCCTGACTGTAAAGGCGACCATAAATTTGGCAATACGTCGAAGAATCTCTATAGCAGAAGCTACCCTCTTCCATCTCGTAATTTAAGTTGTCTGCAAACCAAGTTTGTTCGCCTATTTTAATCGTGCGGTAAGTTTGTCCATCACGTTCATCCTTGAATTTTCCAAAAGCAGTCGAATCGACAGCATCGTAATGTTTCCAAGCTCCATCGACGCATTTGTAGTAATCGTAAGCAATTCCATTTTGCTTATAGAACACGGAATCGCCTTCGTTGATGCTAGAGCAGCCTTTATCCAAAAGAACCTCGTTGTAACTAGCACGCCTCAAAGTATCAGCCTTGCAAACATAAGATCCATAGTAATTGCCTTTCACCAACTTGTTATTCATGACGCAAGGCAAGCCCTTCGTGTTTTCACTTTCAGAAATTTCACGCCAATCGCTCTTGTCGCAGAGGTAATACGCATTTCCACGGAACACCAGAGAATCCTGAATCTTTGCGGTACATTCGCCAAAACGGTAGTCCATTTCTTCTTGCAAAGTCGCATCACGCCAACCCGTTTTTTCGCAAATGGCGTATTTTTGCGGATAAGCATAACCATAAGCATCAATCGTTCCATATAGGTTCGTATAACATAATCCAAGAGACGATTCAATTTCCGTTGGTTCTCTCCATCCGTCCGTATCGCATATAAGCGAAACCGTCGTATAAGTTCTTTTCTTTTTATCGTAATAATTTGCAAAATCCTTCTTATTGTAATTTTGTGCGTTACATTTTGCTTTAGTTTCTTCTATCACTGCAATTGGAATTTCTTTATCTGTAGCCTCACGCCAACGAGTATTTTCGCATGTGTAGTATTCCGTGACTTCACCACCATACCGATTAAGCGACGAATCTAAATAGACTTTAGACTTGCCCTCGTTGCTATCATCGCATAAACCAAGTGCGATTTCACGAGCATTCGCATTTCGCCAATTTTCTTTATCGCAAACGACTAGATTGCCACCAAGATAAACCATGTCGCCATCACGTTCTTTGGTGCAGTAGCCTTCGTGAATACCCACAGCATAATTCATGCTAATGCAACGGATCGAAAAACCTTTCGATGCAAAGCTGCTAGAATCGGATTTCACATCGTCCGAGTCATACGAAATTTTGTAACCGATATAGAAAAGCGGTCCTTTATGGTAGTCTTCCGTAAACCTCTTAGTTGATCTTGCCCAAAAACGAGTTTCATCGTGAGTGTATATTTCATCACCCCAGCGGCTTCCTGCAGGGAGTGCTGTAAAATTGAACTTATCTTTGCCACTTGCAACAGCAATCCTAGCATCGCTCATTGCATTCGGTTTAATAACAGCTCCCGCATCAAACCACCCATCCTTAGCTTTGAGGCTTTTGCCAACGCCTTCGCCGCCATTGTTCGCTGCAACAAACTCAAAAAGTTCAGACCACTGTTCCACAGAAGGGATTCCCCAACCGACTGGGCACAAGTCATCACTTAACACAACATGATAATCTTCGTCATCATACGGATAAAGTCTGCCATACTCGTCGCAATAAGAACCCACGCTATCTTGCGGACAAATGCTTGTCGGCGTTTTGTAATTCAAGTTTTGAGCCATCCACAACTGGTCACCGATAACGACTTGCCTATAGACATGCTTATCGCGAACATCCGTAAAGGTCGCACCCACTTTGCGGTCAAAAGCTTTAACACTAGACGAAGACTGAACCGAGCTGCTAGACACATCCACAAAGCAGCTTACAGAATCCTTCGATGTACTTGTACAATGAATTTTATCGAGGTCGAGATTAGCTTTTTCTGTTTCCTTCCATTCGGAATTTTTGCAGACAAAATACTGTTTCGTATCTTCGAGATAAATATACGAACCTTCCAAATTATTATCGCAGCTCCAAAGGTTGAGGTAAATGGAACTGCTAGACTTCGCAGACGCATTAACCGAGGAACTAGACACCGACGATTTTACGCTAGAAGAAGACTTCGGCTTAGCACTGGAGGAAGACGTAGCTTTGACACTAGAAGATGTAGCCTTCACGCTAGACGAGGACTTTGCCTTTGCACTGGAAGAGGAATTCGACTTAATGCTTGAGGATGATTTTGATTTGGCGCTAGAAGACGATGATGACTTAACGCTTGAAGATGATTTAGACTTTGCACTAGAAGAGGTATTTGATTTTACGCTAGAGGAAGATTTGGACTTCGTACTTGAGGAGGACTTCGATTTTTCGCTGGAAGAAGATTTCGATTTTACACTAGAAGAGGACTTTGCCTTGACACTTGAAGACGATAATGATTTCACGCTAGAGGACGAGATTCCATCTACAGGCACAAGCTTGCCATCGACACACACATAATAAGTTTGCGATTTCATCAAGAAAAGGCGAGCTTCTTCCAAATCGTCGGAACATTCAACACCGCCCTTTTCCTTTTCGCCCCCACTGGAGTTGCTACCAGAGTCATCCCCACAAGCGACCAATAAACTTAAAACAGAGAGAACCAACGCGACATACGCAGCAAAAGAAAAATTTTTAAGAGTTTTCATGACAGCAAATCTAGTAAAGTTCGACGAAGCGGCAGAGCCGCAGTAGGCAGAGCTTAGTTGGCAGAACTTAGGGTGGCTACGCCACAGTAGGCAGTTGGCTGTAGGCAGATGGCGGATCAGGTCCGCCATGACGTCGCCATCTAAGTTCTAAGTTCTAAG
>CAMZGI010000125.1 GCA_947306305.1 uncultured Fibrobacter sp. | reverse complement strand
ACCAACCACTTTTTTAAAAATTTACAGGACAAATCGGCGAAAAAAGCGTGTTTATATAGTAGAGGTGCTCCAAATAGAGGACCGAGAGCTTATGAAAAAACACGAAAAATTGATGTCCATCGCCGCACGTTCTAGCATTCCCGTGCTTTTGCAAGGGGAATCTGGAGTCGGCAAAGAAATTGCAGCTAGGTTTATACACAAAAACAGTCCGCGAAACGGAGGGCCGTTCATCGCGCTCAACTGCGCAGCCATCGCGAGGAACCTTGCCGAGAGCCTTTTGGAAGGTGCCAAGAAGGGTTCTTACACGGGTGCGTCTATCGAGCAGCAAGGCATTGTGCGGGCGGCTAACGGCGGTACGCTATTCCTCGACGAAATCGGAGAAATGCCGCTTGATTTGCAGAGCAAATTGCTGCGAATTTTGCAAGAGCGTTCAGTGCTTCCGCTGGGGGCGACGCAGAGCGAGTCCGTAGATTTTCGGCTGGTGTGCGCCACGAACCGAAACCTGCTCAGCGAAATCGAATACGGAAATTTTCGCAGGGACCTGTTTTTCAGGCTGAACGTGTTCCCCATCGTCATACCCCCATTGCGTAAAAGAGACGACTTCGCAGACATCGCAAAACATGTGTGGAACGACATTACCGCGAGAACCTACGGCGAAAAAATACCTCTCCCCGCCGAGCAAATTAAAATGTTGTCCAAATTCAACTGGCCCGGCAACATCCGCCAATTGAAAAACGTGCTGCAACGGTACGCCCTCCTCAAGCAGCACAACATTTCGCTAGAAGAAATTCTCTCCGACGAATATACAAAGAAAAGCGTCAGCGACATCAGCAAGCAATTAAAATACCACGCCATCCGAGCTTCGGCACCTGACTGGACGTTTATTCAAAAAGCCCTCAGTGAATACAAAGGCAACAAAAGCAGAGCCGCCAAGGCATTAAATATTAGCCGCGGAAGCCTATGCTACCAAATAAGAAAACACGAGCACCAAAACTGGGACTCGTGCGAAGAAAATATAAATTATTCGTTTGTTTAGAATTTAACGCCAACGGCGATGTAATGGTTGCCGCCTTCAAAAGCCGGACGCGGGCTGTAAGCGTAATCGAACACGATCATGCCAAACGTCACGCCGAGACCGCCGCTAATAGCATCTTCGGTATCCTGACGGAACGCATAGCCCATGCGGAACGAAAGCATGTCAAAGTAAACGAGTTCGCCACCAATCATCAGTTGAGCTTTTGTATCGGCACGGCGATACGCATCAACGGACAAATGAACCATCCAGCGGTCAAGAATAGGGACAAAGCCCGTCACGCCCGCTTGGACAGCAAGCGGAGCCGCTTCTTTTTCGGAATCATACTTGCTTGCAACACCTAGATTCGTAATGCTTGCACCAAAGGCTAAATACTGATTCACGCGAAAAGAGCCGCCAGCATCGACCGAGAAAAGGAACCCCGTTTCGTCGTCAATCGTCTGCGTAGCAAAACGCATTGTGCCTGCCCAATTAAAAATCTTGGAGCGGCTACCGAAACCTGCCAAAAGCGACCATGCGTAAGAGCCATATTCCGAAGTCTTGAGACCGTTCTCGTCACGACCTTCGATGTTTTCGTAGCCTAAAAAGTCAACCGCCAATGCAAGTGTAAACTTGTCCGCAACGGGAAGCCCGTAATAAGCAGAAACAAAGTTGTCTGCGCCACCTTCGCCAAAAATCATTTGGCTTAAGCCAAATTCGGCATCGTTTGCAACGCTCATCGCAAGCGGATTACGCGACACTTCCGAAACACGGCCCGGATCAGCGACACCAGCACCCGAAAGCGCAGCCGCACGCGGCGACACCTGCATCGAAAGGAACTTCATCGTCACACCGCCCGGATCCAAGTGCCAATACTCCCCCGCAAACGCAAGAGAGCCTACAGCAAGAGCAAGGGCTATAAATCTTTTGAACATACGGGATATAAGATACAAAAAAGTAACTAGTAGTTACTAGTTAATAGTTACTAGATACTAGAGATTCTTGAAGAAACATTCTAGTAACTAGTAACTTAGAACTCGAAACTGTGCCGCAGGCCCTAAGCCCGCCAGCCTTCCATAATCTTGAGGCATTCGGCGAGGAGTTCCGCGGAGCGGTCCTTGCCCTCGGTTTCCACGTAGCAGCGGAATTCAGGGGCATTGCCGCTCGGACGCAAGTGAATGATGTCGCCAGAATCGAATTCCATGCGGTAGCCATCAACTTCGTTGAGCGAGACTATTTTTCCTTGGAACGTTTTGCCTTCGGCAAACTTCGAAGGCTTTGCAGCCAAAGCTCCGAACAACTTTTCGCCAAGATTCTTTTCGCGGATTTCGGCAAGTTTAGCCTTGGACTTTTCGGTCGGGAATTCCTTGAGGCGGTCGCTTACGGTAAAGCGTTTGGGGAGCTTGCGAAGCAAATCCACAACGCACATGCGTTCTTCGCGAACCATCACCATCACGGCAATCATCGGGAGGAGCGCGTCGCGCGTCGGAAGAGCCTTGAGCGTACGAGACACCTTCTTGTCGCCATTGACAAATTCACGAGTCAAATCCGTTTCGAGCAAGAATCCGCCATTCGCTTCGTAACCAGCGACGCTTACGCTCTTGTCGTTTGCATCGACCAAGCTTTCCATGCCAGCAATCACGTAGGGGCTTCCAATGCGAGTGCGGCAAATCTTTTCAAAGCAGCCGGACTTTTCGAGCGACGTGTTGCAACTCACCGGAGTTGCAATGCGCTTGATACCAAGCGCCTTGGCAGCGAGGATGCCAAGCACGTCGCCACGCAGCCACATGCCCACGTCGTCAGCCAAAAGCGGACGGTCAGAATCGCCATCCGTGCTGAACACGGCATCCACGTAATCCTTGTGCGTAAATTCACGAGCGAGTTCTTCGTCTTCCTTGCGGATTGCTTCGGTATCCACCGGGATAAACGTTTCGCTGCGGGCAAACGGCTTGACCGTTGCGCCCAAACTTTCGAGAACCTTCACCACGATGTCGCGGCCCACAGCGGAGTGCTGGTAAACGCCAATCGTGAGGCCGTGCAAAGCGTCGCTACCGAAAAAGTCCGGATAACGCTTGCAGTAATTTTCTTCGGCTTCTGCTTCGACCGCCGGAAGTTCCGGAGCAGCCTTGAGCATTCCCTTGTCGTCAAAAAGCGATTCGTCAAAATCGACCGACTGCGACACGATTCCCTGTTCGTCGGCCTTCGTGATTTCGCCATTCGGGTGGTTGAACTTGATACCGTTACGGTCTGCAGGAATGTGACTTCCCGTCACCATGATGGTCGGCACATGCTTGTCGATGCCATACATCGCAATCGCAGGGCTCGGGATGCGACCGCAGTAAATCACCTTCCAGTTCGCATCGTTGCCAGCCTGCACCAGCGACTTCAAGATGCGTTCCGTACTCGGGCGCAAATCGCCAGCAATCGCAATCGTCCGTTCGCACTTGTACGAAACTTCGCAGTACTTGATAAAAGAACGTGCATACACATAGCACACTCTATCGGTCATTGCGCTCACGAGACCGCGAGCACCGCTAGTGCCAAACGCGACACCAGACTGTTTCATAACATCTTGCATAGCAACGGACATAGAAAACCTCTGTTTAGTGATTAGTGATTAGTGGCTAGTGATTAGGATTGCTGATTTTAAAATCCTAGAAAGCCACTAAAACCGCCAAATGTTTTTACAAAAGACAAGATAGAAAAAAAACAGCCATACATCGTCATTCCCGCGAAAGCGGGAATCTATCATTTCTTGTAAAATGATTACCTAGCGTTTCTACCCGTCACGCGATAGCGAACAACTTTTCCCTTGCGTTCCGTCCGAATAAACAGAGACTGTTCCTTCGCATCAAAATAAAGCTGCGGTTCATGGGGTCGCAACGATTTCACGACAGGCAACATCCTAATTGCATTTGTCGAGTCATTCACAGATGAATCTTTCACAGTCGAATCGCCCACAATCGAGTCTTTCGGAGTCACAACGGAATCTTTCTTTGACGTGTCTGGAGCAGGTTCCATAGCTTTCAAAAGCTCCAGCATCTTTTCGGCATAACGCTTGCCAAACGTTTCATAACCATCACGAGTAAAGTGCAACGTGTAGCTCGGCTCCTTGAGCGCAGGGCACCCCGCCGCCGAAATCAAGTGGCCATTCGGAATCAAATTCGCCGCTTCAGCAACTGCGGAATTTCGCCAACCAAGATCGCCTCCCGCCTCAGTCGTCGCAAGTTCACCAATCAAGATCGGAGTCTTTTCCGGGTCGAGCTGCAACTCTTCAATCAAGTCGTCATAAACTTTCTTGACGCGTTTAGGCCAATCATTCATCTGGTAGTCCGCTTCGCCCTGATGGAAAAGGAACCCCTTGATAACGCCCTTCTGCTTTGCAATCTTCCCCATCTCTACAATTCGTTTGTACAAATCGCCGCCGTATTCGTCGAGATACTTAATCCACCAAGTATCGCCCTTGTTCTTTGCACTTTGTACATAAGAAGCATTGCGGCTTTTGTCAAAAAGGTCAATACTTTGTCCGCCAATCGCCACGTTCGACACCGCGACCGTGATGCTATCCGGGAGATTTTCAATCATCGTGCGTCCAAAAATATCGACGATGCCAACCTTGGATTCGCTATGGCCCATCGGAGGAGCCGCCGGGTAAAACTCGCCCACCTTCTGGTTTGAATGGTTTGCCGCGCGCAACACAAGGAAACGCGGATTCGCCTCCTTGTCCTTGCTTGTAACCGTAGCCTGTCCTGACATATTGGATTGCCCGTAAGCCAGATAGATGTGCAAATTAGGGTCTTGCGCAAAACAAAGCGAAGACGCGAGCATCGTGAAAAACAAGAATTTCCGCATGGGAGTTCTCCAAAAAAAATACCAACCGCTATTTAAAATAAAATCTTTATCAGGAATCAAATGTCAAATAATGTAAAAAAACTATTTTTTGCCCTATGGATAGAGCACGCCGCCGTAAATTTGGACAGAACTTTTTGGATGTCGAAACCGCTACCGCCATCGCGGGCGATTTGCCAGCCGACGCTGGCGAGTTCGTTCTTGAAATCGGCCCCGGGCACGGAGCGCTCACCGAGCATCTGCTCAATCGCGGGCTAGAACTCACCGCCGTCGAAATCGACGAGCAATGCGTCGAAGTCTTGAAAGAAAAATTCAAGGACTACAAGAACTTCAACATTGTCAACATCGATTTTTTAAAGTTCGACTTGCAAGCATTTTTGGACGCACACGAAAAACCGTGGGTCACCGGCAACTTGCCATACAACGTAAGCACGGCGATTATTGCGGGGCTTATGCCGCGACTGCATTTGACCAAAGGCTTTATGGGAATGGTACAACTCGAAGTCGCCGAACGCATTTGCGCAGCTCCGTGCAGCAGCAATTACGGGAGCCTTTCAGTACTTGTTTCTGCATTCGCGAACACGCAAATACTCCGCAAAATCGGCCCCGAACATTTTACGCCGAAGCCGAATGTCGATAGCGCCACCATGCTCTTGACACCACGTGAAGACGCAATCCAAGCCCCCGACGGATTTTTTGACTTTGTCCGCACCGCGTTCACGCAAAAGCGAAAAACGCTCGCCAATTCTTTCGGCAAGAATTATGACAAAAAGAAAATCCAGAGCACCATTGAACTTTTAGATTGGCCCATGACCGTCCGCGCCGAAGAACTCAGCCCCGAACAGTTCTTGGATTTTTATAAAGCGTTTAAAGACGAAACATGAAAATTAAAATCCTCATCGACAACATCAGCGGTTTCATTCACGACGCAAACGGAACAACAGCATTAAAAGGCGAATGGGGACTTTGCGTTTATACGGAATACAACGGCAAGTACATTCTGCTCGACACAGGAGCATCCTCGCTCTTCGCCAAGAACGCCGCCGACATGGGAATCGACCTCGCTGCAATTGACGCAGGAGTCTTAAGCCACGCTCACTACGACCACGCGAACGGCATGACAGAATTCTTCAAAAAGAACGACCATGCCAAATTCTACCTCCGCGAATCCGCAGCAGAAAACTGCTACCACAGCTACAAAGTTTTAAAATTCTTCACTTATCAAAAATACATCGGCATCCGCAAAGGTACCCTCAAACGAAACGCAGACCGCATTGTATTCGTCAACGGCAACCACGAAATTCTCCCCGGCGTAACACTCGTCGGACACAAAACGCCCAACCTCGACGAAATCGGCAAACGCGCCCACATGTGCGTCAAAGAAAACGGCAAGTACCGCACCGACAGTTTCGACCACGAACAAAGTCTAGTCTTCGACACGCCAAAAGGGCTATTCATCATGAACAGTTGCAGCCACGGCGGAGCCGACAACATCGTCAAAGAAATCGAAGCCACATTCCCCGGCAAGCAAATCTACTCCATCCTCGGCGGATTCCATCTATTCCGCACACCCGACGACCGCGTAAAAGCATTCGCCGAACGCCTCCGCGATTTGAACGTGCAAAAAATCTACACTGGCCATTGCACTGGCCAACGCGCCTACGAAATTCTGCACAACGTGCTCGGCGACAAAGTCGAACAAATGCACACCGGCATGATAATCGAGGTATAAAAATCAGTGGATTCCGTCAGTCGCCTCGCGGCTCCTTCCAGAATGACAAACCCCTAAAACAATCTCTTTAAATGTCATTCCCACACCTGTCCTCGCTTGACGGGGAAAGGCGGGAATCTCCACCCCAAATGACGGCTTCCATTACACAGGGTCATTCACCGGCTTGCTGTAATCGCGTTCGCCGAACAAAGCCGTTCCCACGCGAATCATCGTAGAGCCTTCTTCAATCGCGACTTCCAAATCGCCCGTCATGCCCATCGAAAGTTGATCGAACGCAGCAAAGGCGCCACCTTTTGCAAGGAACTTGTCGCGCAACCCACGCAAGAATGCAAAGCACTCGCGGGAATCTTCAGCCACGCCCGTGTTCTTGCCAATCGTCATAAGTCCGCGGAAACGCAAATGCGGGAAGCTTTCGCTCTTTCCATCCACAGCCGCACCCGCGCGCTTTTCCAAATCTTCGAGGAA
>CAMZGI010000124.1 GCA_947306305.1 uncultured Fibrobacter sp. | reverse complement strand
GCGGAGCCAAAAACGCGGCGAAACCGATGCCAACTTCGGAATCAAGCGAAGCGCGTTCCATTTGCTTTGAGCGGCTTCAGCCGAGAACCAGTTGGCTTTCCAGCAGCGGACCGCCTTTTTGTACAGCGGATGCGAACTATAGTTTTCAGCCAGCACGCGTAGAATTTCGCGGTAAATGCGACCGTGATTCACATGCATGTTGTCGCCATGCTCGCGGTAATAGCAGCACACCACGTCCTCTAAAACAGGCTGCGGTCCATAACTATAGAGAATCTTCAAATAAAGCGGATAATCCTCGAAATAGTACCGGTTGTCGTAACCGCCAACTGCAAGGATTTTTTCACGCACGAACATCTCGGCGCAGCCATGCAACGCCTTTTGCCCCAAGAACGATTCCTCGAACGAGACTTGCGGCACGCTGCGGAGGTAGCGCACGTCCATCTCGCCAAGCCTGCCATCATCGAGCAGCGGAACGACTTGCCCAAAACAAGCCACCGCCTCCGGGTGAGTTTCCAAATAACCGCTCTGCTTTTTCAACCGCTCCGGCGGCATTACATCATCTGACGAGAACGTGCAAACATAACGCCCTCGGGCTAGCGAAAGAGCCTCGTTAAGCGTCGCGACCACGCCCTTGTTTGGGCGATGGATAAACGTAAAACCGAACTCCGCTTGCAACTTAGCCAAAATCTGCGGCGACGAATCCGAACTGCCATCGTCAATGACAATCAGCTCAAAGTCAACGCCCGCCTGCGTCATCACAGAACGCACCGCCGCTTCGACATAGCGTTCGTGGTTATAGCTCGGGAGCAACACAGAAACTTTCGGCATCATGGCAGACCTCAGTTTTTAGACCACTTCAAGCGGCTTACAATCACAATCGAAGCGACCAACGTAAGGAAGTTCTCCAATGCGTACGCCATCATCGGGCCGTTAAATTCATAAAGCTTGATAAAGCCATAAGTACCGCAAGCCAGCACCAGCTGCGAACAGACTTCGAGCGTCAAGAAAATCTTAGTCTCGCGACGGGCTATCAGTACAAGTCCAAGCGCCCAGCCCCCCACGCGGAAAAAGTCGCCCAGCAACTGTATCGGAATATAATCGCTCGCCCCCGCATACTCCGACGAGAGCATCACGAGCACCAAAAGCGAACGCCCAAAGTAAAGTGCCACCACGGCAACAAACGCAAGCAGCATCGTCTTTGCTAATACCGGGATAAACATCCGAGAGAACTCTGGCTTGCTCATTTTCGCAGAGACTTTAGGCAAAATAATCACACCCAAAATCGCCGAGAAAAACGCCGTCAAAAAGTCCGAAATTTTCCAAATGCCCTGCCAAATGCCAGCAGCATTCCAGCCCAGTTCAGTCCCAATCGTCGAGCGCATAAACGTGAGCACCACAGGAGTAAGCACCATCGGCACAATCCCCATCAACGCATACGACAACCACGGGCGGCGGATGTCAAGAGATGTTTTGCGGATTTCTTTTAAGCTAAAGCCAGCACGGGAAGCAATTTGCGCAGCATACACGCCCGCAAAAATCGACTGCGTCGCCACGATCGAGAGCACGCTCAACCGCCCCGTCCAAAGGAAGAACGCGACCCAAAGCATCTGCCACAGCGACGAGACCATATTAATTAACGCCCAGCGGCGGTAATGTCCCAGCCCGTTCATCACGGACGAAGTAATCGTAATAACGTTTGTCGCAAAAACGCCAGGCAACGCAAAAATAACAGCCGCCTGCACTAGACGCGGGTGAATATCGAGGAAAAACTTTTCGAGCGGGAGCAAAAAGCAAAGCACCAACGCCACCGCAAACGTAAAAATGCTCGCATACGTCGTCAGGCGGAAACCGCCACGCCATACGCCACGCAGCTGTTCCAAATTACTTTTGTTCTGTGCCGAGAGGCTCACCCAGCCATTCTGCATCGCAAGCGAAGATGTCGCTTGCCCTATCGTCATAAAGTTCATGAACTGCCCGACGCAGGCAAACATGCTCGGCGGCAAAAACACGGCTAGCAGCTTGTTCACCACAAAAATGCGAAGCGCATTCAGGAACGTCACCATTCCCGAACCCATGAACGCCTTCCAAAAACGAGAATTATCGTTTTCCATTAAACACCCTTAGTGCCGTCATAATCAAAAGAATACTTTAATTCTGCGAAGCATCCGACGCTTTCTTTGAACGCGCAAAGTCCGACATTCGGCACCCCGAACTCGGTCGAAATTCCAATATCCAAATAATCCACGCCAAACGACTTGTAAAGTTCGAACATCTTGAACGCAAGCAAGTTCATCGGGCGGCATTCTTCAAAGCCGGGTGCATCACCCCAATAAATCACCTGAGCAATCTTGGGAGCCACGTTATACACAACCGAAGATGCCACAGGAGTTCCATTCAAGTTCAGCGAATAGTAGTGGATAGGCACAACCGCCGACGTTTTTTTCAAAGCTTCCAGCGACATCTTAAGCGGGTAACCCCTGTGCACGCGATTCTTGCGGATGACTTCGTAGCAAGCCGCCATCCCTTCCGGGGTCGTCTCTTCGCGGAATTCATAAGGATGCTTCAAAGCCTGTTTCAAATTGCGCTTAGCCATGTTCCACAAACGCTTTTCGTAAGGCCTAGGATCCGTAAAGTCAAGGGCGTGGTTAATTTCTACATAACGCATCGCAAAGCCCGCACGGAACATCGACGACACGCATTTTGTCAAGAAATTCTGGCTGTAAAACGCCGGGGAAAACGTCACATGCAGCTTTTTACGCGACGCAGCAACGAACGTAGGCAATGCAAAAATAGCCTCGTCAATATCATCAGTCGCGACACCTTTTGCACAAGCAAAGCCGCCAAACGGAGCAGAATAAGGAGTATCCCATTCGTCGCCCTTTTCGCCCACTACAAAACCCAAGCGGAATCCAGACTCGTTCGAATCCGCATCCGAAACAAACGCAAAAAAACGAACCGCATCGACTTTTTCGGAGTTCAGCAAATTAAAATCGGCACGCAAGTAGCAAGCATGCGGACTTGCAAATTCCATCGCATATTCGTTCGAGTTCAGTTCAATCCAAGCCATGATAATTCAACTAAAGTAGATTTTTGTCCCACAATATAAAAAAATCGGCTCCGATAAACGGAACCGATTACTGAGCTACGAAGGGCTCGAACCTTCGACCCACGCCTTAAAAGGGCGTTGCTCTACCAACTGAGCTAGTAGCCCGAGCAGGTGCAAATATACAAAAACATTTTTTAATTGTAAAGGCATAACTCCACCTAATAAACAAAAAATTTCACGCATTATACAGTTATACCGTCAAATCTTTCTAAGATTTTTTATAAATTTACACCATGGATTTACTGAAAAAACTTACAGCAATTGCGGCATTCGCACTCGCATGCCCTGCAGCGGAACTTGGTTACTTTTCAAAGCACGACGCAGGTCAAGAAGTTTTTTCGTTCCTTTCGACCTTTGACAGCCCGCGCAACGCCGCGTTGGAAAAGTCCGCATCGGCGCTCCCCACGACAGACCCGACAATTACGCAGCTAAACCCTGCGGCTATCCTCATTGCCGACGGTAAAAATCGCGTGGCAGAAATCCACTGGCAGACTGGCGAATTCGCCGACAACCAAGGAACGCTCTCGTTCACGACGCAATTCAAAGAATTTATTCTGCAAGTTTCGTACAACTGGATTTCGTACGGCACCATCGTGGGCTACAACGAATACGGCGACGAGAACGGCAGTGAATACAAGCCGTTCAGCCAGCTTGCAACAGCTACCGTCACCTACCCCATGAAGCACATCCGCTTTGGCGCGACCCTCAAATTCGCCTCTGACAAGCTGACTGGCGACACGGGCGACCAGACCGCCATGGCTGCAGCGTTCGACTGGGGCTTGACGTGGATGTCCGACAGCAAGAACTACGGTTTTTCTGTTGTCGCAAGAGACTTTGGCGCCATGCTCCGTGGCTACGTTAAAGAAAATGCCGACGACGAGCATCCGCTGTCGCAAACATTCGCCTTTGGCGGATTCCTCAAGCCCCGCAGCGTTCCCCGTTTGACCTTGTTTGCAGAAACAGACTTTCCGCGTTATGCAGAACCCGACTTGAACCTCGGTGCAGAATACGCTCTCGGCGAATACTTCCGCATTCGCGCTGGTTTCACCCGTACTTGGCTCGACATCTCCCGCGACATCAAGGAACTCGCGTCCTCGGCCTCCAGACCTGACGAGACAAACAAAGCTCGCATGTTGAGCCTTGGTCTTGGCTACAATTCTAGCCTGTTCTCCTTTGACTACGCGTTCTCTTACCTCGCCTCAAGTTTGGGAGTCGAACACAGGCTCGGCCTCCGCGTTGAATTTTAAACCTTTACGGCAACCCCATGCGACAGTTTGACGTTTTTGTTTTTGACGAAAACTTTGACGAGACGCAAGGAAAAATTCCCCAACCGCCATTCACGGACGCAGAACTTGGCTGGTTCTTTACAAACGATTGGAACAAGCATTTAAACAAGATTGAAGGGGAATGGGTCGTATTCTCGCACCCGAGCATCAAGATAGACCGCGAATTTTTGAACAACTTAGCAGACGTGACGAACGGGTTCCCCATGGTCGATGCATTCGCTCCGCGAATTCGAACAAAAGAAAAGCAATTTTTGGGCGGTTATCTTTTAAAGAAAGCGCCCAAAGGTTCTGGGTTTACCGCCATCGATGAGAACGCCCCCATGCGTTATGTAGCAGCGCCGCACCCGTACCTCGCTGTTTTTTCAAGACGCATTATCCAACGCACCGGCGGTTTCGACACCACGCTCCCGCCTTTGGCTCGCCTCGCAGACTTTACGCTGCGCATGATGCATGCCGGCGGAAAAATGTTTTCGGTCCCATATTTGGTCGCGCAAGCGACAACAGACGAAGCCGCAGTCGCAAGCCAAAGAATGGCACTGGAAACGCCTGCAGCCACATCGCAAGACAAAAAATCGATCGCAACGATTTTATCCAAAGCTCTGGGGATCGAAGCCTCGCTCCCCTTCGCGCTCCACCACCCCTCCGTCATCCCTGCACTAATCCGCGGCAGAAAAGAGCGGCAAGCTAAACGCAAAGCCGCCACGCAACTTTCAAAACTCTCCGCAAACTTCTTGGCAGAAGTCACAGCAAAGTAGAAAAAAGCCAAAAATCTCAAAAACGCCAAAATTTACGTAAAAATCACGGATAATTTCAAATTTTTGACGTAAATTTTCTATGTTATTTGTAATATTTTTTAGCATTTTTGCATTTTCCACGCGTTTTCATAAAGAAAATCCACAAAATAAAGGCTTTGAGGAATAAAAAAGCACTCCAAAGCTACGCAATTTCATCGAATTTTTCAAATTTCGCTTATTTTATTCAAAAATTTACGTCAAAAACCATCGTTTTTCTCGATTTTTGACGTAAAAAACGGCGAAAATTCGCAATCAGCCTCCAGAACGCTCATTACATACAAAAAAAAGGAAGGCCTCGCTTAAGCGAGGTCTTCCTTTAGAATCAACTTCTAAGACTTAAATTAAGCCTTGTAGTTGGTGATAACGCGAGCCATTTCGCAAACCTTGTTGCTGTAGCCCCATTCGTTATCGTACCAAGCGCAAACCTTAACGAAGGTCGGGTCGAGCTGGATACCAGCCTTGACGTCGAAGATAGAAGTGCGAGAATCGTTGCGGAAGTCCGTAGAAACGAGAGCTTCGTCGGTGTAACCGAGGATGCCCTTGAGTTCGCCTTCAGAAGCAGCCTTCATAGCCTTGCAAATTTCTTCATAGGTAGCCGGCTTTTCGAGTTCTGCAGTGAGGTCAACGAAGGACACGTCAGAAGTCGGAACGCGGAGAGACATACCAGTGAGCTTGCCGTTGAGGGACGGGAGAACCTTACCCACAGCCTTTGCAGCACCCGTAGAAGACGGAATGATGTTTTCGAGGATGCCACGGCCACCGCGCCAGTCCTTCTTGGACGGGCCGTCAACAGTCTTCTGCGTAGCAGTTGCTGCGTGAACGGTAGTCATAAGACCACGCTTGATGCCGAACGTGTCGTTGAGGACCTTGGACATCGGAGCGAGGCAGTTCGTGGTGCAGGAAGCGTTGGAGATGATGTCCTGACCAGCATAGGTCGTGTGGTTCACGCCATAGACGAACATCGGAGTTGCGTCCTTGGACGGAGCAGACATGATGACCTTCTTAGCACCAGCCTTGATGTGAGCGCGAGCGAGTTCGTCCGTGAGGAAGAAACCGGTAGATTCAACAACGACGTCAACATTGAGGGCACCCCAAGTGATGTTGGTCGGGTCCTTTTCTGCAAAGACCTGAATCTTGTTGCCATCGACGATGAGGAAGTTGCCTTCGAAAGACACGTCGTGCTTGAATGCACCGTGGACGGAGTCATACTTGAGCATGTAGGCGAGGTAGTCAACGTCGAGAAGGTCGTTGATACCGACAACCTGAATGTCGTTTGCGAAGTTTTCCACAGCAGCGCGGAACACCATACGGCCGATGCGGCCGAAACCATTGATACCGAGTTTGAGAGCCATTATTGGATCCTTTTTTTATTGTTGAAATTGCTTCCCACCTATACGGTGGTGCGTTCTTGGCCGAAAAGATACAAAAAATCAAAATATTTGTGTAGTAATAATCGAAAAAAAAGAGATTCGGGGTCGGAATTTAGGGGGCAAAGGTCGTCAAACCGGCATGGGCGGAGCGGCGAGGGATCAGGTTACAGGGGTCAGGTATCAGGGGTTGGCTAGACGAAAGACCGCTACGCTGATAGACGAAAGACGAAAGAGGAATAATCGCGGCAGAGCCGCAGTAAACAAAGCTCAGTTGGCAGAACTTAGGGTGGCTACGCCACAGCAGGCAGTTGGCAGAACTTAGACCGCTTCGCTTTTAGATCTTAGAGAAAAAACATTAATCTAAGTTCTAAGCTCTAAGTTCTAGTAACTAGTAACTAGTAACTCCGTAACTCAATTGTAAACATTCAGAAAGGATACTTAGATTATTCTCGTTTGTTCCACAAACCGCTAATTTACCGCACCCCAATTTTCTAAAATTATGGTGTTAAACATTTC
>CAMZGI010000123.1 GCA_947306305.1 uncultured Fibrobacter sp. | reverse complement strand
AACTCGAAACTGTTGCGAAGCTACTCTAGTACGAACTATTAACTACGCCACAAGCATGTTCCAACTTGGAATAAATTACACTGGGCTAAGTTTTGTAAAATTCAGAAACGCCTAAAAATGGCAAAATCGCTCTGCAAGCTAGTAAATAAAAGCATTGTCATATTTTGTCTAAGTTTACATTTCTCTGCATGAAAAAATCTTTACTTTTTTGGAGCAATTTTTCGTTTTTTTTATTTGTAAGTTACGGGTGTAAGGGAAATGAAGTTTGGTTCTTAATCCGAATAAAGGAACGGATATAGAACAGAAGTAAATACAAAGTAATTCCTTTGTTTGACGTTCTAATTTTCTGACATTGTTGCTCTTGTACGAATTTGTGTAAAAGGCTTGAGTTAAAGCCTGATTATGAATTTTGTCTTATGTAAAACGCCCCCGGCATTGGGACGGTAGTGATGCATATTCCACCCTATAACTAACAACATAAACAATCAATCCATCCAAAAGGAGGATAAAATCATGAAACCGATGAACAAAAAACAAGAGTCGTTCATCGCATCCCTCTTGCCCGATTCCGACAAGAAGATGGTGCGCATCGCAGGCGTATCGTTTTTGACGGCAATTATGCTCTGCTTCTGGGCGGCAGCATACGAGGGGGTGATCAACGATGTCATCTTCGATGAAAATGTCCCTGAACTCAAAACAAAAGTGACCATGCTGGACACAAAGGAGGATAAAAAGCCCCAACAAAAACCCAAACACGATAAAGCGGACAAGTCCAATAAGCGTGATCTTGGTCGCAGAAGCGGTGGTGGCGGAAAGCCAAGTGGAAAAGGAAATCCTAGGGCACCATTAAAACGTGGAATGCTTGGGGTTCTCACTGCACAAAAGCCGACTGCTGTTGCCGAAGCGTATAATTTGTTCGATAAAAAATTCGTTAGCGATATTGACAAAGTTATCAAGAATTCTAACGGTTTGCAGGTGACGCCTACAACAAACATTGGCGAGCGCCGTGGCAAGCCGGGAGGAAAATTCAATGAAGAAAGCTTTGGCGGTGGCGCTGGCGGAATTAAAGGGGCTTTGGGCGGTTTGTTTGGCGGATCGGCTGGGCCCATTGGGAACAAGGCGATGAAAGGCAATATCAGAGCTCCAAGAGCGAACGAAATCGAAATGGGCTCGGGCGGAGGCTCTCGCTCTGCGTCCGACATCATGAAGGTCGTGCGGCAGCGGACTCCTGGACTTCGCCACATATACAACAAGCATCTGAAGAAAATGCCCGGGTTCGATGGCAAGATTACTTTGAGATTCACTATTGCGCCGGGTGGCGAAATCATCAGCATCACGTTGGTGTCTTCGACAACCAAAAACAGTGCGTTCGATAGCGATATCAAGAATGCAATCAGTCGTTGGACATTCGGGGCGATTAAATCAGGCAATACGACAGTGACGATCCCGTTTACATTCTCTGAATGACCTATTGAGGGTGGAATAAATAAAAATAGATTTTTAAATTTAAGCTGGCGATTTTGTCGCTGGCTTTCATTTTTTTAAAGGGCTGTTCTCATGACTGATTCTCGTATTACAAAGTTGGCAGAAAATTTGATCAATAACGCGATCGCTCTCAAGGCGGGCGAAAATATTCTTATCGAGACGACCGACACTCCAGACGAAGTCTCGACCGAGCTTATCAAGGCGGTTGCAAAAGTGGGCGGCAACGCGTTTGTCCGCAATTCGAATAGCCGAGTGCGTCGCGAAATGATCCGCTCCGCTTCCGAAGAACAGATGAAGCTTTCGGCAGAACTTGCGATGAACGAAATGAAGCAGATGCAGGCTTATATTTCTATCCGTGCGGCAAACAATGCGATGGAAAATTGCGACATCGACGACAAGAAAATGCTTGCCTACAGAACCATCATGCAGGACGTGTTGAACTACCGCGTAAGCAAGACTCGTTGGTGCGTGCTCCGCTGGCCCAATCCGTCCATGGCTCAAGCCGCAAAGATGAGCACAGAAGCATTCGAAGATTTTTATTTCGAGGCTTGCCTTGCCGATTACCCGAAGATGGCTGCAGCAGCCCAGCACTTGATTGATTTGATGAACAAGACGGACAAAGTGCGTCTTGTGGCTCCTGATACCGACCTTACGTTTAGCATCAAAGATATCCCAGCGGTGCCGTGCTGCGGCAATATGAACATTCCCGATGGCGAAGTTTATACGGCTCCGGTGCAGGGGAGTATCGAAGGCGTTATCCACTACAATACTCCGACGCTCTACGAAGGCAAGCAGTTCAGCAATATCCGCCTTGTTTTTAAGCAGGGAAAGATTGTCGAAGCCACTTGCGAAACGGGCGACAACAAAAGCTTGAACGCCATCTTCGATACGGACGAAGGAGCTCGTTACGTGGGCGAGTTTGCACTCGGTTTCAATCCGTTCGTACTTTCTCCGATGTGCGACATTTTGTTTGACGAAAAGATTTCGGGTTCGATTCACTTTACGCCGGGCATGTGCTACGAAGATGCGTACAACGGAAACAAGTCCGCCATTCACTGGGACTTGGTGCTCATTATGCGTCCTGAATACGGCGGCGGAGAAATCTGGTTCGACGACAAGCTCATCCGCAAAGACGGACTCTTTGTGCTTGATGAACTCAAGTGCCTGAACCCTGAAAATCTGGGGTAGAAGTTAATCCTGTTTTGGGATTAATTATCGAACGACAATTTTGCGGGAATAAACGCGATTGCGGGCGGCGGCTTTGATTATGAAAATGCCGCTTTGTCCGTTTGTGTTCCATGCAAATTTTTTGCCAAAATGCTGAGCGACGATATGCCCGTTCAAGTCGAAAATGCTCCAGTCTGCATTTTCTGGAACGGACATTGCTACCATGCCATTGAGAATGTTCACTTTCATATTGGCTGAAGCAAAACGACGTTCGACAAACCCCACTTTGGGTTTTGTGAGTGACGAGGAATCGCCAACGGTAGCCGCTTTGGGATTGTCTATCGCGTCAATGACATTGACAAACGCCCCGCTCATCATGGAAGTACCGAACCATGCAAGGAACTGGTCAAAGTACATTTCGTTATGCAGCGTGTCTTCGAGTGCGTCCGCTTCGTTCTTTGCAAGCCCGAAGTAATCGCCGCCTTCGTAGAATTTGCCCATTTCTTCGCTGAATGCAACGCGGTCTGCTTTTTCGCCTACAGCCATGGCGGCGGTTGCCCACATGCCAATAGTCAGATGACTGTGTTCGCTACGGTAACGCCAAGTCGTTGAATCTTTGGAATTGTTGAAATCGTACCATTTGTCTTCGGCTGGCAAAAGTTCCCCAACTTTTTCGATTTGGTAAAAGTTAGACGCTTTAGCTCCGCCCTTGGAATTGATAAACGATAAAGCGTTTTTGAGGAACGATTTTGCACGTGCTTCGTCGAACCAAATAGCGTCTATTGCGACTCTCCACAAAATACGGATTGCATCTTTGTAGAAGCCTTTGCTCTCGAAATAAGCGTTGTAGCCAAGCCCTGACGAGCCGACCCATCCGCCTTCTGGTGTCATCCAGTCAGGCACCATGCCCATGCTGTATCCGGGACTTTTAGAAATGATTTCGTAGGATTTGTCAACGACCTGATTCCAGCGGTCGCCATTGCTATCGAACTTGGCAAAAATTTTATACCACGCCGGAGAAAAATAACCTGGATTCACAAAAGATTTTCCGCCCCAGCCAGCACCCGGAGCAAGAATTCCGTCCCCGACAATTTGCTTTGACTCCCACATGCAATTCAAAATTTTCTGTGCATGCGTTTTGTAATCGTAACCAAATTTTGTTGATGTGTAAGGTTGCCATTTGCCCGCAGAAACTAGCTTGTCTGCAAAAATTAAAGCTAAAGCGACATCTTCTTCGGCATCGGATGCTGCACCCATTCCGCTGATTTTCCCGGAGGGAGCCATCTGCCAGTTGTAATAGCAGGAACTCCACATTATCGTATTCGCCGCATCCCACATTTTGTTAAACGAAGCTTGGTCATTGGAATAAAGGGCGACCAGCATGCCATAGCCAACGCCTTCGCTCACGGCATCGCCCGGCGTTTCACTTTTAGGGCGATGGATAAGACCTTCGCCAGCGCTGTACGGCTGGATGTTTCGACGGATTAACCCTTGCCAAGTGCTATCGAGAGCTGCATTCCAGTAAGCCTCGTCAACTTTTGGTTGAGCGTTAGGCAAATCAAGAACGGCAAATGACGTGGTGAATGTTGCTGCCAAGCAAAACGGCACAATACGGGAAATAAACATAAGACCTCCACATAACCAACCTTTACTATATCTAAAAAATATTTATCTAAAATGCAAGTAAAAATGTGAAGACAATCACAGCATAAAATTTATTTTTCATTGATTTGCATTTTATTTTTCTCTGTAACTTCTGGGCGACATCCCGACAACTCGTTTAAAGAATTTTCCAAAAAAGCTCATGTCCGGAAAGCTGAGTTCGTCTGAAATTTCTTGAATGGTCTTGGAGGTGGAACGCAACATCATCTTTGCCTCTAGCGCGATGTATTCGTCTATCCAGCGCTTGGCGGGCTTGTGGCTGATTTCTTCGATAACGCGAGTCAAATATTTAGGCGTGATGAACAGTTTTGTCGCGTAAAAGGTGACGCTGTGTTGTTGTTTGTGATTTTTTGCAACCAGATTGATGAATGTGTTGAACAAGACTTCTTTTTTGGAGGAAGGTTGTTCGTTTTTGTCTGATTTTGTAAGGTTGCCGATACACTCGTATGCAAGGGCTAGTAGCGTGTTTTGGATGATTTGAGAATTGTATGGGTTTTGGGTGCTGTTCTTGAGTTTTGCAATCAAAAAATTGAACGATTGCAAAATAGTTCCGTATGCGAAGGAATCTAATTTTAAGATAGGTTGTTGCTTTGCTTTGATAAGGAGCGAAATGGCTTCGTTTATGTGGATCATCAAGTCTTCGACCATGGCTAAAGAGCATGCGACGCAAACGAATTTGATGTCAGGGCTGATTTCTGATATGCGGGCGATTTGGTTGGGCAGCGCCACAACGCAAGAATGATCGGTAATAGTGTATTTTTTTAAGTCGAGCTCGATAGAGCATGATCCATGTTTGACTAGTAAAAGTACTGCACCTTGAATGTTGAAATAGTTTTCAAGCCCAATTCCATCGAATGTGTCGAATACGACGACTTTGTCGGGGAGCGCGTTCACCTGTTGAATGGGGGTGAGCATGGCGAGGCTTGCATTTTTGATGTTGAGGGGCTTGTTGGATAGTACTTTCATGTGGATGCCGCTGTCAATGTGGGCGTTGCCGTTAAAAACGACTTGCTGCGAGTTGAACTTGAAAAGAAAAAGCTGGAAAGCAACCGAGTCAAGGTGGAAAACGGTATTGCTGTCGCAAAACTGATGCTCGCTAGGCAAATGAATCGCGACAATTCGGACTTTGAATTGGCCGAGACTTCGCTCGATAACATTGATCCGCCGGGTGATTACAAAATGTCTGCCGACGAAGCTGTAGAACGCCGTGCCGAAAGCAAGTTGCTTGCTATTAGCCGCGAGGCTGCCGAAAAAGAACGCTCCATGGAACGTGGTAAAGTTTTGCCTACGGTTGCTGTAGGTGCAAGCCTCATGTACCAGAACCTGCTGGATGACGATGCTGTAAATGGTGTGCTGTTTGCGACGGTGACGGTGCCCATTTCGGATTGGTGGAGTAACAGCTATTCTACCGCCAAGTTCGACTTGAAAGCTCAAAAGGCGACCATTGACGAAATCGAAAACAAAAACTTGATTAAGGTCGATATCGAAGCCAAGTGGAATTCGCTGAACGAAAACTACAAACAAATCGAAATCAGCCGTGATGCCGTAACTCAAGCCGAAGAAAATCTCCGAATTCAGCGCGACTTTTACAACGCGGGAACCACAACGCTCAGCAATTTGCTCGAAGCCGAAACGCTGAGGCGGCAGGCTGCTGATTCTTACAGCGATGCCGTGACGGGCTATTGGACCGCTGTTTGTGCCTATTTGACTGCAACGGGAAGGTGATTGTCGTAACTGCTCAATCTACGAATTCCTGCAAAAAAATATATTTTTAAGTGGAAGATAGAAATGTAGGGAGCGGTCTATGAGTAAACCAAAAAAGTTTGTGGTGGAGCCACCTGCTGATACGGTTGAGTATTTTGAGGCTATTACCCGTGCCACTAGCGAATTGTATGTTTCGATACATGTATTGGACATCGTGAACGGAACGGCGATCCCTATCAAGACGAACCAATTTATCGACAAGTTCATGGAAGAGTGCGACTCCTTGCAAGAGAGCGTCACCAACATTATGGTGAATCTTGCGGCTGACGAAAGTGTGGAGACTATCAGGGATTTCACGATCCTTTCCACGTTGCCCGAACGCATGAAGGGCGTCAATGTCGTTACTGAGATTTTCCATGGGAAGATTCATGGCTGGTGCAAGGCCATATTTGTGCGGATTGGCGACGATGCTCCCTTACGTCGTGTGTTGTACCTCGTGGAAAATGTGAACGAGCAGGTGTCCAGAATCGAAGAACAGAAAAAACTTTTGGAACATAGCCGTAAACAACATGATATGATCGTTACGTCGATGAATGAGAAAATCTACACGGATTCCTTGTCTCGCGTGATGAACCGCAAATACTTTGACGAAAAGCTGGCGTCGCAGAATTGCCAGGCGTTGGTGATAGCCGATATCGACCTGTTCAAGGGAATCAATGATAACTACGGGCACCAATGCGGAGATGAAGCCATTGCCGCTGTGGCGTCTATGCTCCAATCTGCAGTGCGTTGCATGGATTGCGTGGTGCGTTATGGTGGCGACGAGTTCTTGATTTCGTTTAAGGGAATCAAGCCCGATGTTTTGAAGGCGCGGCTTGAACAGATTTGCGCCGCTGTGGGAAAAATCCAGTTGCCCGGTTACCCGGATGTGAAACTATCCATGAGTTTTGGCGGAACGTACGGTGACGGAATTGTTTCTGAAATGTTCTCGTTTGCCGACAAGGCCCTTTACGAATCCAAGAAAAAACGGAACTGCGTCACGTTAGTTCCGTATGAGCTGAATTAGTCTGTATGAAATTATTCCATTTCGAGTTCTTGCTT
>CAMZGI010000122.1 GCA_947306305.1 uncultured Fibrobacter sp. | reverse complement strand
CAAAGCAAGGGGCGCATATTACGGGAAGAAGGTGGTCAAGTAAAACAACTCGCTAGGAACTAATCAATAGTTCCTAGAACCATAACCTCTTCCATTCTCGGTCTAAAAACAAACGCTCATGGGCTTCTTACTCATGGGCGTTTTCTATTTTTGCTAAAACGATTTTCTCTATTACCAAAGCAAAAACAGGAGAGTTACATTGAACAAAATTTGCTCAATCGCCGTAACATTTCTATTACTGATACCTAGCATGCTATTCGCAAAATACATGGCAGTACTAGAAACGCTCTCCCCCAAAGGGCTTCTGACCACACAAGAACGCCTTTACTTAACAGACATATTCCGCGAGCAAGCCGTCAGCATTCTCCCAGCCGAACAGAACTGGACCATCATGACTCGCGAAAACATCAACATGATGCTCCCGCCAGGAAAAAAAATTGAAGACTGCGAAGGCAGCTGCCTCGCCGAAACTGGAAAAAACATCGCCGCTGATTACGTCGCTCAAGCCCGAATATCCCAATTCGGCCAATCCTTAACCATAACCGCTGAACTTTACGAAACCAGAAGCAGCAAGCTCGTAGCAAGCTTTGTAAGCAAAGGCGAAACCGTCGAAGACATTGAAAAAATCATCAAAGAACGCTCTACGGCCTTTTTCAAAAAAGCCCGCGACAACGCATTAGACGGACTTGGATACGTCAGCAACAACAACAGTTTTTCGTTCCAAAGCGCAAAAAAATTCATTGCAGAAATACAAACATCGCCAGCAGGCGCCATCCCGACATTTGACGGCAAAGCCTACCCACAATGCACAAGCACGCCCTGCAAAATTCAACTAGAAGTCGGTGAGCACAGACTCATCGTTTCAAAAGAACAGTTCGTAGATTTAGACACGCTAATAAACATTTCCGAAAATGAGCAAATCATCGCGCTAAACCTCACTCCCAACATCGGCTATATAAACATTTCCCCTATAATCCCCGATAACCTAAAAAATCAAGGCTCCGCAACAGCAACCATCAACGGACAGAAATCTAATTGGGGAATGCACAAAGTCGCCCCTGGAATCTATTCCGTACTCATTACCCACTCTTGCTTTGACCCCATCGAATTCAACATCATGCTGCAAAAAGGCGAAACAAAAACAATTGCAGACACATTAAAACGCGGCATTGGAGGCCTTGAATTAGATGTCGCAAAAAATGGAGAGCCCCAAGCAGTTCCTGTATTCATCGACGGCAACGCAATTGGCAAAACTCCATTTTCAGGCGAAGTCCCGCTTTGCTCTAAAATTGAAATTGAAACAAACGGCAAACGCGAACTCGTTCCTGTTAACATCAAGTATCACGAAGTCGTAAAGAAAACATACGAACTAACAGAAAAGCAAACAACCACAAAAGCCGACGCAACGCGTCAAAAAGCAGAAGTTGCATACGCTGAGCTGGATGGCAAAAAAGCTACAGCAAATCCCGAAGAACAGACCACCCAAGCCGACAGCAGCAAGACCAAACATTTTTGGGGAGGCTTCGTCGCAGGTGTTATATACAACGATTTTTACGATTCCCATTTCGGCTTAAACAACATTAAAAACGAAACAGGTTACAAGCACACAGTCGATGGTTCCGAAGACTTGTTAAGCAGTTTTTGGGGAGTAGGATTCAAGTTCGGTTTTAGCGGACTCTTTATTGCATCGCCCTATTTCGGTTTACGAGGGGAACTCGGACTCGCCTACAGACAAGGCACCGGTAAAACAAACCTCACCGTTACATTATCCGACAAAGACAAAGCAAACAAAAAATCCGAATTAGAAATCGAATACTCCGCATCGCAACTGAATATCGACATTCCTCTACTTGCACGAGTCTCAATTCCAAGCGCATTCTACCTCGAAGCAGGCCCGATGATGTCGTTCAACGTTTACTCAAAAAGTAAGTCCGAAATCACAGACATTTACGAGACCAAAACATACGAAGCGAAAAGCGATTTAAAAGCATTCGAATTTGATATCGCTACAGGACTTGGCATTTCACGCAACATCGGCAAGTCCATTCTCGACTTCAATTTGCGGATGGTGTTCGGCATGACCCGCATTGGCGACGGCAAAGATTCACCCAAGACATGGCAAGGGCAGTTAAATATTACTTACTGGTTTTTGTAAGGGATAGAGTATGCCGTTGAATAAAATAAGTATTAAAATAGCCGCCTTGGTTTTAATTGGAATCGCAGCGTCAATAGCTGGCGAATATAAGTTTCTTGTAAAAAACGAAACCTCGCAGAACAGTGCTGCAAACCTTTCTGTTCAAATTCAAACAACAACCAACTCCCAAACAACTGGTCGAACACAAACAAATTGCATTGCACTGCGAAGCTATGGTAATGGCAAGTTCTATTTCAGCACAGCTATTGATTCAACCCGCGAGCCAAAATTAACATTCTACACAAATGGTAATTGCCGCATCAATTCTATAGGATCCATCGAACCATTCGCAGGCACGGAACCAGTCTCTGAAAATATAATTCTCACTATTAGCGATACCGGCATTTCACAGGTCAACAGCGCAGACCCCATCAAGACTCCAGACGAAATAAATGCCATGAAAAAGGTCATCCGATTCTTTGCGCCTTGGAATAACGCATCGGCGATACTCTATGTCACTGGTAGCGATTCCGCGAAGATGACAACAGTAAAGAACTACTGCGGATGGTTTGAAGCCGCCATTATTCCTCCCGAAGGTTCATTCCAAGTCTATTTCAAGCAAAATATTGGCAGCAATTTCTTTGGCTCCAATGGCATGACTCAAAAAGAATCTGCTATTACCCCCATCAATCTAGATTCAGCACTCGCCTTAAGTGATACAGTTTGGATTGTAGCCCGCCCATCAGGAGCATTCGAAGTCCACACAAGCTATCCAAATATTCTCGGCGATTGCCCGACCAAAACGCTCCCCGTGATGATGTTTGACTGGTTGCATGGAACAAACGGCGACGGTGACGTGAAAACGACAATCAATCGAGCAGATTCCACCGAAACGATATCTTACGGCAACGGAGCAAAAGACCAGAACCCCAATTTAGGCCCCATTTATGCAACCAGCAATGACTTCGGTTCCGGCGGATGTGGGAACTCTAACGCCAAGGATTCCAATAACAGAGGATTTACTGCAGGAATGGTCGAACCGACTTTAGGAGCCAACGGAGTTCCAGTCCGTGCTACGAACTTCCCCGAAAACTGTAAAATTACAGAGCACCTGAATCAATGGTTTTTGCCTCAAGTAGTCGCCACAAAAAATGGCAAGGGTTATTCAAATGCCACCTGTCGCTCCATCGAACTCGTTTATAGCAGTGACGGTTTCTGGCTCGGACAGAAAGACAAAAACAGTCCCGAAGGCGGCCTCTTCTTGCTCGATGATTTTGAGTACCTCGATGAAGAAAAAACTATCAAAAATCCGTTTTATGACAACATTGCCGGTAGTACCAACAAGCGCCATAACTACGGCTTTACCATGAAAATCCAAGCCTCGTTCGAATACGTTCCCGGCCAATATTTTGAATTCTTTGGCGACGATGACGTGTGGGTGTTCATCAACAACAAACTTGTCGTGGATATCGGTGGCCAGCATGCTCAAGTCTTCGGTTCCGTCGATTTGGATACGCTAGGCTTAACATCCGGCAAAAGTTATCCATTCCATATTTTCTACGCCGAACGCCATATAGCCGAATCAAACTTCATGATGCGAACATCCATCAACTTGGAAATTCCATCCAACATAACAATCAAGGATCTCTCTACAGATTCAACGCTCATCAAGAAAGAAATTTGGCAGAAAATTCATGAAAACGCACTCTCTTGCGACTTCTCGGCAAGCTCCGAAAACAAGCAAACAGAACCCGGTCCTTCGACATTTACCTTATTCGGAGAAAACCTCCCGACAACAGGAAAAGAACTCAGCAAGCTCGACACTGCCTACTTTAGCGGCATCACAATTTCAAACAACTTTACAACGCTCACAATTAACACAAAATCCATTTCGCAAGCACAAGCACTCTCGGCAGGGAGTTATCATGTACGAGCTTCGCTCAAGAGCAACCCCGATGATTACAAGGACGTTTATTTCACAATCAACGCATCCAACCTTAAATCAAGCAGTTCAAACAAAAACAGCTCAAGCTCTGCGAAAGCCAAATCTAGCTCTAGCTCTAACAAACCATCATCCAGCAGTTCCGCGAGTACAAAATCAAGCTCCAGCAAGAACAATTCTAAATCCAGTTCAAGCTCTGGCAAAACAACATCTAGTAGTTCCAAGGCTAGCAGCGAACGCCCCGATTTCTACGTCAGAATGACAGGTGCATTCGAATTTGAAATCGTCATGGACGAGACCACTCCGAGCCTTGCAAAAAAATACGCTGTCATGGACATGAAAGGACAAGTGTTATCTGTCGACGAATTGAGTAACGAAGCACGCGTAAAAGTTCCGACACTCGGAGCATACATCGTCAAAGTCGGGCTAGGTTACAAGCGAGTGAACATTCGGTAAAATGGAATAAGATATGCAGTTTGGTAAGATAAGTTTAAAAGCCGTAGCCCTGATTTTAATTGGCATAGTATCGTCGATGGCAGAAACCAATAACACCGACGAATTTCCAAGTGTATCTAGTGCGCTAAAATTCGATGTCGATGAAGATAGCAAGCATACGTTTACAAAAGATGAATTCAAGTTTGTCCATTCTACAAGAACTTTCGCTTCGGTCAAAATTGTCACAACACCGGATAAAGGCTCTCTGCTCTTGAACGGCACTGCTGTAACCAAAGGACAGACAATTACTGTTGACAATCTTACTAAGCTGACGTATGCCCCTGTAGCAAACGAATTCGGCAATAATTACACAACGTTCAAGTATCAAGTGATTGGTTCTGGAACGGGCGACAATACTTCTATAGAATACACGGCTACTGTGAACGTTGTTCCGGTCAACGACAAGCCGACAACGGATCCTAAATTCACGTTTACGGTTTCCGAAGAACCTGGAAAGGATCTTGTGCTTGGCTATGTAACGAATAGTGATGTATCCAATGAACTTAGTAAGGATACTTATAAGTTCACTTTGGTTAGCTCCTCTACGGGCTATGCAGATTTTTCGGCAAAGTTTGAGCTGACTTCTGATGGCAAGGTCAAAGTAAAGGGAACTCAAACGTTCAGTTGTTATGATACTCCTTCTTATACCGTTAAGGCTATTGTTACTGATAATGCCGCAACAGAATGGTCTGGTAAATCGGGAAATAAAGGTCCGCTCTCGTCAGATCAGTTTACGATAGTCGTTAATGTCAAGAACCAAAACCATGCTCCGACTATTGCAGAACAATCCTTTAGCCTTCCAGAAAAGAATAAAACGTCGAGCGGTATTGTCGATTGGACGAGCTCCAAGGTTGTGGGCAATGTTGCCGCAAAAGACCCCGATGGCGACAATTTGACATATAAGGTTGAAACGACTGGAATTCCGTTCGACTTTAAACCGGGTTCAAATGCTCTTATCGTTAAAGATGGTAGTGCTTTGGATTACGAAACAAAGTCGGTTTGGTCGTTCAAGGTTTCTGTAACAGATCCGTCTGGAGCATCCGCTACAGCAATTATTACGGTAAATTTAACAGACGTGAACGAACCATCTTCAAGTACAACTATTTCTAGTTCAAGCATCGCTCTATCCAGCAGTTCAAACAAAGTCAGTTCAAGTTCTGCAAATGTCAAATCTAGCAGCTCTCAAAAAATTGTTTCTAGCATGAAAATTTCAGCTTTGCTTTTAGACTGGGCTGGAGAATCTTATCACGATAGCATTGACATAGATTTTGGAAATGTTTATAGAGGAAACAAATATACGAAGGTTGGCAATGACAGTACATGCCAATATGGAATCATAAATCAAATGGTACGCGATACACTCGTAAACGGGCAGCTCGTTCGTGTAGATTCTCTTATCTATCCTTGGGACAAGTGTGCCGCAGGTCATGAAATTGATAAGTGGTTTGTACCGCAAATCGTTGCAACGGATGCCGCAGGCAACAAATACTCAAACTCTGTGCACAAGGATATAGAATTCTCGCTCGATGATGAAGGTTTCTGGAATGTGAATTACACAAACGAATCAGGAGACTGCAATGACCCTGTAAGCCCAGGATTCTTCCCGCTAGATGATTTTGAATACCTTGATTCGGCAAAGACTGTTCGTAATCCGAAATTTGACTGGAATGTTCCTGGCTGGACTAGTGCAAAGGGAAATGACACTTGCAAACATAACTACAGCTTTGCAATGAAAATTTCAAATCAATTCAAATATGCCAAAGGACTATCTTTTGAAATCATTGGCGATGATGATTTTTGGATATATATTAACAACAAACTCGTTCTAGATTGTGGGGGTGTTCACGACAAAATAGAAGGTAATATAAACCTAGACACACTCAGATTAAAAGAAGGCAATGTATATCCATTCCACATTTTCTATGCAGAACGCAATATAACTGGATCAAATTTAAAGATTCGCACTTCAATTACATTTATCAATTCAAGTTCGAGCTTCCAGAATGACAAGTCATCATCATCGACTAAAGTATCCAGCAGCTCTGCAATCGCCTATTCTAGTTCGAGTAAAATCACTTCAAGCTCCAGCGTAGTCGCATCCAGCAGTTCGTCTCGTCATTCCGGGCAAGACCCGGAATCTTCGAGCTTCCAGAATGACGGTTCAAACACCAGCAAGCCTTCGTCAAGCAGTTCCGCGAGCGGAAAATCAAGTTCCTCAAATACGAAATCAAGCTCAAGCAAAACAGTTTCGTCCAGCAGTTCCAAGACTTCTAACGGCGAAATCCCGGACTTTTACGTCAGAATGATTGGCGCATTTGAATTCGAAATCGTCATGGACGAGACCACTCCGAGCCTTGCAAAAAAATACGCTGTCATGGACATGAAAGGACAAGTGTTATCTGTCGACGAATTGAGTAACGAAGCACGCGTAAAAGTTCCGACACTCGGAGCATACATCGTCAAAGTCGGGCTAGGTTACAAGCGAGTGAACGTCAAGTAAAAGGGTTTGTGCAGTGAACATATTTTTCCTCTGGGTAATCCTTGCAATACTGTGGTTTATCTGCGTCT
>CAMZGI010000121.1 GCA_947306305.1 uncultured Fibrobacter sp. | reverse complement strand
CCGTCGGCTTGATACCGGTAAGAGAAATCTTTTTCATGGGGTGCAATTTAGGAAATTTTAGAAAGTTAGCGTTGCCACGGCACGAAAGAAATGCTGATTTTAAGAAAATGCCGTTTTTTACGTAAAAAAAAGCATTAAAGTCCAAAATCTTACGTAAAAATTCTAGTTTATCAGTAGCAAAATTCAAATTTTTGCCCCAAAATTTCTTTTTTGGTGCGGCTTAAGCGATTTTCGAAGCAGATTTGAGCTGATTTTGCACATTAAAAGAGCGTTCGCCCCCGTTTTTTCGCTTAATTCACTTAATTTATCCAAAATTTTACGTAAGAAATACACAAAAATGCACACTTCTTACGTAAAAATCGCTAAAAATTAGAAATTAGCCCGGCGACGCATAAAATTACTTTATTCAAACCAAGTATTTTTTTGCAAGATTTAACACCATTTGGGAGTTTAACGGCTTATCATGCGTTTCCATTGTAATTATGAGATTGTCCCCAAGAAAATACCCGCTGTTCTGGTACATTTCGATTTTCACAACAGCATTTTGAGCATAATCAGCATCGTCCATCATTCCAAAATGCTCCCACACGAACTCTTTGCGAGTCCGAACATTCAAGCAGGTAAAATCAGAATAGACACTGACGCTTCGTGACGATTCTACGCTTTTCAATTCATGCGGGAACTCATAGCGATAAGGAACGTTCAAGCTAGCCAAGACATCGGCGACGATGATTTCTGATTTAGAGCGGACATATTCCCCTTTTGCGGTCAAGAGTCCTGTGTTTCCAATGGACTTTCCCCTATAGTGCAAGTTCTGCCATAAATCAGCATATTCAGCATCAGGAATATTCAGCGGCACAATTTGTTGTCGCCACCGCTCCCCCATGGACATATATATTTTTTCACCATTTTGCGGGACATAAGATTTTATCAGGTTGTCCAAGGCTCTCCTTTGGCGTTTAAAATCTTCGAGAAGCAACGCATTGTACTTCTTTTGTGCAAGAGCTTTAATCAATTTCGTTTTTCCGCCAGACAAATACGAACGTCTTGTCCCCACAATGCGTTGCCATTGCAGCTGGGAATGACTTGTTGAGCCGTAAAGAGTTCCTTCTGGAGCTTTTTCCAATTGTTTTTGCAGAAAATCAATAACCTGCTGAAGTTCATCGATACGTTTTTGAGCCTGAGACAAGATGCAATCCGCAGAGAACGAGCACCCCTCCATTTTAACCATGTTCATTGAAATATCCTCGCCATTCTAAATGGCTATATTCATAAAAGGAACGATATAAAAAAGGATATAAAGAAAGATCTATGAAAAGATATATGAACGCCCGTTAATATACAAATTAATAAACACTCTAAAAAGCATTTTTTGAAAAATAGCCGTTTTTTACGTAAGAAATTGCGAAAAAATCAAAATCTTACGTAAAAATTCTAGTTTGTCCGCAATAAAATTCATTTTTTCGCTAAAAAATTTCTTTTTTGTAGCATCTTAAGCGATATTCGGTGCCAAATCTGCCAATTTCGTTAGCTTGAATGCTTGTATTCCCTCGTTTTTGGCACAAAAATGGTTAATTTGTTATAAATTTTACGTAAAGAACGCAACAAACTGCTCATTTTTGACGTAAAAAATCCCCAAAACAGCAAAAAAAATCTTAAAGTCCGTTTTTCAGCTCAAATAGGGCATGTTTTTCGACATTCAGCAACAAATAAAATCCATATCTGATTTCTTTTAATTACATTTCTTTTCCAAATGATTAAAGACGAGAAATATATATTGGTCGATAGCGAAGAATCGCTTGCAAACTTGCTTGCAGATTTGGAGCAGTACGACATGGCCGCGGTAGATACCGAAGCGGATTCCATGTACCATTACACGGCTCGTCTATGCCTCATCCAAATTACAATCGGCGAACACCATTATATAGTGGATCCGCTTTGCGGGATAGACCTTGCACCGCTGTTCAAGGCCCGCGCGATGCAGACGCTGATTTTCCACGGTGCAGACTACGACCTTAGACTGTTGTGGCAGACTTACGGTTTTTCGCCAAAGAGCATTTTTGACACGATGCTTGCCGCCAAGCTTCTGGGAGAACAGCATCTGGGGCTTGCCGATCTGGTCAAGGAATATTTTGGAGACGAGCTTAAAAAAGAAAACCAAAGAGCCGACTGGACAATTCGACCGCTTTCGCTGGACATGTGCGAATACGCCATCCACGATACGTTCTACCTTCATGAGCTTTGCGCCATTTTAGCAGAGAAATTGCAAAAAGCGGGTCGCATGGGCTGGCTCACCGAGCAATGCAATGCGCTTATCGAACACGCTAGGCATCCGAACGCCCCTAAAAAAGACCCGTGGCGAATCACTGGATCTAGCATCTACGGACCATGCGCGTTGAACATCCTCAAGTATTTGTGGGAATGGCGCGAAAAGCAAGCCGAAGAACTAGACCGTCCGCCTTACAAGGTCATGCAAGCGGACCTCATGCTTTCGATAGTTTGCGCCCAGCAGTCGCATTTTCCGAACGTCGATGAAACGTTCTTGCCCAAACTCCCCCGCAATTTCAAGGGCGATCGTTTGGATTCATTCCTCAATATGTTGCGTGCAGCAGTTGCAGTTCCAGAATGCGATTGGCCGATGAAACTCCCCAAAGCACCTCCACCGCCAGTCATTCCACATTCGGACTTGCTGATAGCCCTCAAAACGTGGCGCGACGAAAAAGCCGAAGAACTGCAAATCGATGCGGCACTCCTCGCAAACAAGTCGCAGCTGATTTGGCTTGCTGCCCCGGGAAACATCCCTTGGGAAACACGCTACGAAGAAGCTCACTTGATGCACTGGCAGCAGAATATTTGGAACGAAATTTTGCGAGACAAGTTGCCCACCGCAAAGCGCATCGGCGACGAAGAATAATCGACCTACAACCAAAGGTTTTAAATGGCAGCGTCCATCGTTATTGTAATTCTCGTGTTGCTGATTTTTGGCAGCAGCCCCATTGTCGAAATGATTTTGAAGATGCGTCGCATGAAAAAGGGAGACGACATCATCAAGGAGCCGTGGCAAGAAATCCACGATATTCCGGGCTACCACGACGCAAGGAACGTCGCTGCGTTCTACCCGCTCAAAGGCGAGCCGAACATAATGCCGATTCTCGAAGAACTTGCGACCGAAGGCAGACTCCTCCTTCCCCGGTGCGAGGGCGAAGGCATTATGCACTTTTACAAAATCGGCAACCTCAAAAAGGATTTGGTCAAAGGACACTTTGGAATTATGGAACCCCGCGAAGGGCTCGAAAAGTTCGAAGGCGACATTCCCGTGTTTTTAGTCCCCGGCGTAAAGTTCAACTGGGACGGAAGCAGGCAAGGGCACGGCAAAGGCTACTACGACCGATTCCTCGCAAAATACCCGAACGCATTCAAAGCAGGCATCATGACTCCGGCACAACTCTCGAAAGAGCCGCTTGAACAAAAAGAAACAGACGTGAAGATGCATACGGTGATTGCCTGCCGAGAAAGATACTAGAGCGCAAATTCTATTTTTAAAAAGGCAGTTGGCAGAACTTAGTTGGCAGTCGGCAGATTGCAGAACTTAGATAAGCTTAAAGATAAGAGAGAATGTTCTAAGTTCTAAGTTCTAAGTTCTAAGTTCTAAGTTCTAAGTTCTAAGTTCTAATAACTATTTACCCATGGAGAATCCAGAAAATGAGTTTCTATAATGACGATAGCCGTCGCGGTTTTGGCAACGATCGCAAGCGTAACTTTGGACGCTCCCCGCGCCCAAACTTCGACGAAAACAAGTTCAACCGCGAACACCCGGACAACGAACCTGCACGTCGTGGCGGAATCGGGAGCCAAGCACACCTCCGCCGTGACCGCGATGATTTTTCGAACCGTCCAAGCCGCTTCGAAACAGAACGCCGCTTTGACAGCGAGCGTCGCGACTTTTCCGCTGAACGTCGCGATTTCGGCGAACACAAATTCGACAACGAACGCGCTGAACGCCGCGATTTTTCTGCGGAACGCCGTTCCGCCCCCGAAGGGATCGTTCCCGCCGTAGGCGATGCCGACGCAGCACCGCAGGTCGCCGTCGGCGGCATCAAGGAAGTCGAAGAGCTCCTGAGCAAGAATCCGTTGCAGGTACACCGAGTGCTCTTTATGCACAAGTCCGGCAACCCGAAGCTCTACGAACTCCAGAAGCTCGCGAAGCGGGCCCACGTGCATGTGCAGCAGGTCGATTCCAAGATCCTCGACAGCTACGCCCGCCCTAACCACGGCGTGGTAGCCCTCATGAACGAGAAGAAGCTCCTCAACTGGATGGACGTTCGCGAAGAATTCTTCAAAGCCCGCGACACTGGCGAAAAGAAGCTCATTGCTGTTGCAACCAACATCGAAGACCCGCGCAACCTTGGCGCTTGCATCCGCAGCAGCCTCGCTTTGGGCGTTGACATTTTGCTCCTCCCCGCAAAGGGAATGTGCGGCATCACGCCGAGCGTCGCCCGCACCTCTGCCGGGGCTCTCGAAAAGCTCCGCATCTGCCGCCCAGACAACCTCGAAGGCGCCATTGGCGAACTCAAGATGGCGGGCTACCAGATTTTGGGACTCGACGCAGACACAGAAACGAATCTCGCCGATTTCCAGTTCGCAGACCAAGTGGTTCTCGCCGTTGGCGGCGAAGACGTGGGACTCCCCCCGTTCATCAAAAAACAGTGCGATGCGGTACTCCGCATCCCGATGAAACCCGAAGCCCACTCTTATAACGCATCCGTCGCCCTTTCCCTCGGCCTCTACGAATACGCACGTTTGCGCATTAAAGCATAAAAATTCACTTTTCTGCTCAAATAAGCCGTTGTAAATCTGTAAACGCAAACAACGTGTAAACTTAATTAAACGCACCTCTTTGTGATGAGTGCGTTTATTTTTATGTTCATATAAAAAAGGATGTGGAAAAAAGTGTTATGATAAAAAAGATCATTTTATCTAGCTGTTTCGTTGCAGGCATGTCTTTGGCCCAAACTTATGATTTGCCAATCATTTTCGTTGACACCAAGCAAAAATGCCTTGACAAGAACGTCACAGAAAAGATTCCCGCGACAATGAAAGTGCTTGACGGCAAAACGAACAACGTAGCCGACAGCGCCAAAGGAACATTCTACAATATCGGCATCAAAGTCCGTGGACAATCTTCCGCCTTGTTCCCCAAGCCCGGCTATAGCGTCGAAGTTCGCGACGAAAAGGGCGAAGGAATGGACGTGAGCATGTTCGGACTCCCCCCTGCCGACGACTGGGTATTCCATGGTCCCTATGTTGACAAGAGCATGTTGCGCAACGCGCTCGCCTACTGGCTCTTTAGGCAGGCAGGCCGTTACGCCCCGCGTACCAAGCACTTTGACCTTTACATCAACGGTGTTTATCGCGGCGTCTATGTGATGGTCGAAAAAATCAAGCGCGGCAAGTACCGCGTGAACATCAGCAAGCTTAAAGAAACCGACATCGCAGGCGACAGCCTCACCGGAGGCTACCTCTGGGCATTCGACAAAGTCGGCACCAACACGGGTGGCGGCGGAAGCAACAACCAGGGCGGTATTCAAGCCGAAGGTTTCAACACCTCCGATGGTCTGAATGTCATTTTGCACTACCCCAAGAAAGCAAACATTCAAAAGCAGCAAGAAGAATACCTGAAGAAATACTTGAACGATCTCGAAGCGTTATTCAAGAACGGCAAAAACGGTGACGGGTTCGAAAAATATGTAGATCTCGGTTCCGCTGTTGACTACGTGTTACATCAGGAAGTCACTAACAACGGCGACTCCTACTGGTGCAGCTTCTTCTTGCATAAACCCAAAGACAAGGGTGGCAAAGACGGCAAAGAACTCAAGGAAGGCAAAGTCACTCTTGGACCTCCGTGGGACTTCAACCTCGCTATGAGCAATGGCGGCATGATGGGCTACGGCGGAGGCAACAACTGGCAGATTGAAAGCAAAGGCGGCGGCGGTGGCGGCGGCTTCGGCGGTGGTTTTGGCGGTGGTTTCGGCTTCGGTGGTGGCGGCATGGGTTCGCTGAAGGCTCCCAACTGGCTTATCGGCTTGTGGAAGAGAAGCGATTATCAGGACGAAATGAAAAAGCGCTGGGCTGAACTCCGCAGTGGCGTTTGGCATACCAAGGTCATGGACGAATATCTCGATTCCATGAAGACATACCTGAAAAGCGCTGCAGACAGAAACTTCAAGCGTTGGCCGAACTTGGGTAAATCTAGCGGCCAGGGCGACAAGGATCCGGAGCCAATGAAATACTGCAACTCTAGCGGCGGCGGTAGCGGAATGGCCATGGGCGGCAACAATGCCAGCACCTGGGACGGCGAAGTGGAACATCTCCGCAAGAAGATGAAAGAAAGAATGCAGTGGATGGACCAGAAGTTCGGATTTACGGAACCCGCGAGCCCCGTTGTGAAAGCACCGGTAGATCCTGAAATCCATGAACCCAATTGGCAAAAAGATACCGTCGCTGTACAAGATTCTATTGTAAAAGACAGCATCAATAAGGACTCGATTAACAAACAGCAAATCGATCAGCTGGATAACTTCAGCAGACTTTCGCCGACGAATTACTACGACGTAAACGGCAACCGGCTTGAAATTCAAACGGATTTGGGCGGAACGTTTGCAATCGTTGACCTGAACGGTGCCGTTTTGTACAAGACTCGCATCAAGACGGGCATTACAACCCTCGAAATCCCAGCCAAGGCTAGAGACAAGCATTGGATTGCAACTCTCAACGGGAAGATGCTCTCAAGATAAATTCTTAATGAATTCCTCACTTAAGAAATGCCGGCTCAGAAGAGTCGGCATTTTCCTTTTTTTAGATCTTCGCCTACGCGAGGATAACGAGGTGCGAATTTACGTATTCCACAGCCAGGTGCTGAGGTAGCGTTCGCCCGTATCTGGCAGCACAGCCACGATTCGCTTGCCCTTGAATTCCGGGCGCTTGGCGACCGTGAGCGCACATTCAAGAGCGGCACCCGACGAAATCCCGACGAAGATTCCCTCTTCGGCAGCGGCAGCGCGAGCGGCATTCCCCGCCTTCTCCGTGCTGGTGAGATAAACTTCGTCAATCACCTTCGGGTCGTAATTCTTCGGAACAAAGTTAGCGCCGATGCCCTGGATCTTGTGCGGGCCCGCGACACCCTTCGAAATCATCGGAGAATC
>CAMZGI010000120.1 GCA_947306305.1 uncultured Fibrobacter sp. | reverse complement strand
TTAAGCGTGCGATTGCAGAATCTAAGGAAGAAAAGAAAATGTATTCCATAAGGCTCAAGGTCAAAACTGTAGAGGCTATCAAGCGTAAGGCGGCCGAGGCTGGCATCCCGTATCAGACTTATGTGAATGTCTTGTTGGACAATGCTGCTTTGGCCTAAAAATTCCCCCTAACAAAAAATGCCCCGCTCGATGGCGGGGCGCTTTTGCATAGGCTTCTTTAAATCTTTATCCTAATCTTCTTTTGCTTGTAAATTGATTGCCCGCCGTTACACATGTATGCCATGGTGCATACGATGAAGAATGCGGGGAGGCAATTGAAACCGAAGATTTCGCCGGCGATGAGGATGGGCGCCCAGAGTGTGTTGCTTGCGCTGGCGAATACGGCGGCGAAGCCGAGGGCTGCGGCAAGGGCTAGTGGCATTCCGAACATTCCTGCGACGAAGATTCCGAATGTGGCGCCGATGGCGAAAAGCGGGGTGACGACACCGCCGATGAATCCGGCAGAGAGCGTGAAAATTGTGACGGCGAATTTTATAATCCAATCATATCCGTGAATGGCGGCTCCGGCGACGTTCTCGACTCCGGCGGCATTTTCAATCACATTGGCATTCCCTGCAACATTAAAACACATGTCTAGTAAGTTTGTTCCAAGTCCGGCATAACGTCCTTGGAAAAATACGAGCAAGAGTACGCTCAACCCAGCTCCCATAATCGCGATGCGTTTAATTGTATCGGGGAACTTTTTGACAAAGTAATTTTGCGAAACTCCAAGCAACTTTGCGAATCCGCCGCCGACAATGCCGAATAAAATTCCCATGAGTGCGAGTTTCAAAAGCAATTTTCCATCGAGTGTTCCTTCGTTCGTGAATATGCTTGCGGAGAATCCGCTGGCGTCAAGAACGCTGTTCAAGTCAACGCTGAACTTGTGGAATCCGAGCATGCTCGAAACTTTACAGGCGGTGAAAGCGGCTGCGGCAGCGGGCAACAAAGCAGAAAGTTCCAAATGCCCGACGAGCAATACTTCCAATGCGAATGCGGTGGCGGCCATCGGGGCTTGGAAAATTCCGGCGAAGCCTGCGGCCATGCCGGTGACGAGCATGATGTGTGCTGCGTTTTCGAATGGCAATTTCTTGCTTATGTTGTACGAAAGTGCGGAGCCGATTTGCATGGCGGCGCCTTCGCGTCCGGCGCTTCCGCCAAACAGTTGCGTAATCCAAGTGCTAACGGCCGACATCGGAATAGCGACTAGCGGAAAGTTCGTTTCTTTGTTGAGCCCGACGGCAAAGACTTGGTCCATGCCGCGTTCTGTCCACTTGCCCCATTTCTTGTATGCGAATGCGATTGCGGCTCCGCCAAGGGCGAGTGCCGGGATAAAATACAGCGGGTTTGCATCGCGAATTGCAGAAAGCCTGTCGGAAATATCGCCAAAACAAGCGGTGAGCGCGCCGATGACTGCGCCGAGTGTGATGCCAATCAATACGAACGTAGGTGTCGCAAGCCACTTTGTAATTTTTTCTTTCATGCGGGCTTTCGCCATCTTCATCATTTGCTCTTTCATTTCGGGGCTGAACTGGTTGAATGTCTGGCTAGCCTTGCTAAAATCACGAAAATTCATGAGAAATCCTTTAAAAATTTTTCACAAAAATAGTTAAAACGGAACCTCTTGTTCCGATAATTGCCGTGTTGTCAAATGCTCAATTCTTTTACAACGCTCATCTAAAAAAAAGAGGATTAAAAAGCAATCACAATATATAATTAAGCAAAGGATTGGATTGGTGTATCGCTAAAATAGCTAAGGGAATGGACATGAAAAAATTTTCCAAATTGGCGTTATATGGGATTGGCTTGGGTTTAATTTTATCCGGCTGCGGAGATTCAAATGAAAATGTTGCAAATCCGTTTGGACCGGACGTGGGCGAAGTCAGCTCTGATTCTAACTTGGGCGGTCAAGATTTCGGGCTTTCTAACCCTGCGCAGCCTGGACTTTCATCGGCCGCTGTGATTCCGACTTCTGCAGGTGCTGGTGTTTCGTCTCCTGCAACTCCGACTTCTTCGTCGGCAAGCGTTCTTCCGACTTCGAGCTCCATCGCTAGCGTGGTGCCTCGTTTCGAGGGCAATAGCCCAGTGTTCTTCTCGGAAGTTTCTCCTTCGAATGCAAACCTCAAGGACAATGACGGTAACGATCCGGGTTGGGTCGAATTTTACAACTCGTCAGATGCTCCTGTTGATTTGAAAGGCTATGCATTGACGGACGATTTGTCGAATCCGCGTCGTTGGGTTTTTGGCAATGCCGTGATTCCCGCTAAAAGCTACATGATCGTGTTCCTTTCGGGCAAAAGCTATGCAGACTACATTTTGCCGTCTGACTCGCTCGACTTGATGTCTGCTGATTGCAGTTCTGAATCTGCTACTGGCGGCATGGGCGGTTTTAACTTCCCTGGCATGGGCGACTGGGGCGGTGGAAACATGGGCGGCGGCATGGGTGGCAATACTGGCGCTGCAACCGGAAACAATGTCGAAAATTTGCCGGGCAAGCCTTCGCTTTGCTTTAACGAAAATGGCTCTCAGCAAGTTGGTGCCGTGATGAAGGTGGCTCAGGGCGGAAACTATTCGCGCGTGGTTGTAAAAACAGGTAATGCGTCGAAACTTAGCAAGGTCAACCAGCTCGTCGTTCGCGGGTTCATTACCAAGAACCACAAGATTCGCGTGAACTTTAAAGAAGGCGATTCTCTTAGCAGTTGGAATGGCAAGAACCTTCGTGGTACGGGCGATTTGTCGTCGGTGTATTACGTTCGCTTGGACGATAATGCGAAAGACCTCAATCGTAATAAAGTAACGGCAACGACTTTTGCAACCGAAACTCAGGGCAGCGAATCGACGACGATTCAGATTACGTCTTATATCGCTCGTAACCGTGGACACGAACCGCATGCTTCGTTCAAGGTCGAAAAGAGCGGTGGCGCGTTGTTCTTTGTGAATGCTGCAAGCGCTGTTGTGGACTCTGTGCGTTTTGGTGCTGTGCCGACGGGTGCTTCTTGGTCGCGTGATGGCGCTGGCAAGTGGGGCTTTGCAATTCCGTCGCCTTATGGCAATACGCTTGGCGAAGTCTTTGCAGAACAGGTGCAAGTGGCTGAGGTGAATATTCCTCCTTCTGGCTTCTATTCGTCTGCGGTGACGGCTACATTCCCGGCTGGCACTCGTTGCGAACGAGGCGGGGCTGAAGCTACGGCAAATTCTCCTGCGGTGCAAACGACGTTGACCATTAATGCTACGACTGTTTTGCGTTGCCGCACTTATGCGAACGGCTCTTATCCGAGTGAAGAAATTGTCCGCACCTACGTTTTTGAACAGCAGCCTTCTTTGGCGGCGTTGTTCGTGACGACCGATTCGCTTTCGATGTTCAGTGCAGATTCGGGTCTTTATATGACTGGCAATAACGCTGCGATGATGGATCCGAAGAAAGGTGCAAACTTCTGGAGCAACCGCGAACTCCCTGTTTATGTGGAATTCTTCGAACCGGGCAAGCCCAAGACTCCTGCTTTTGGCATCACTGGCGATTACAAGATTACAGGTCAGTACAGCCGTGCAAAGCAAAAGAAGTCGTTTGCAATTACGATGCGTGAAGGCTATGGCGAAAAACGTCTTAAATATACGTTGTTCCCAGATTACCCGGAACTCAAGAAGTTCAAGGCATTCTCGGTGAGAAACTTTGGTAACAACAGTGGTGACGATTATGTGCGCGACCGCATAGGAACATCGATGACGGAAGGTCTTGATGTGGATTACCAGCGTGGACGTTACATTGTCGTCTATTACAACGGCAAATATTTCGGAATTCATGACTTGCGCGAACGTAACGACGAATACTATTACGAAACCAAGTACGGTTACGATCCGAACGATATCGATCTTGTCGCGACGACTTCTAGCGGTACAAATATTGCCGCTGCGGGTTCTGCTTCGGATTTCAGAGCTATGATTGATTGGCTGCAAGCAAATGAGCTCACGAACGATGCAAACTATAAGAAGATTGCAGATCAGATTGATATTGACAACTTTATCAATTACATGCAGTCCGAAATGTTCTTGAACAATAGCGACTGGCCGCACAACAACATGAAGGAGTGGCGTCTCGCAAGCGCTAAGGGCAAGTGGAGATGGTTCTTGTACGATGTTGACTTTGGCTTCGGTGTGTCTTACAACACTCAAAGTGGCAACGTGTTCAGCTATGTGACCAATGTGAACGGTACTCAGGGAATGGGTATGGGCAACTTCAACTTTGGCGACTTCGGCGGTGGCATGGGTGATTTTGGTGGTGGCATGGGCGACTTTGGCGGTGGTAATTTTGGCGGCGGCATGGGCGACTTTGGTGGAGGCAACTTCGGTGGCAATATGGGCAACATGGGTGGTCAGCAACCGCAGATGGCTGCCGCAGGCGCTATCTCGGAACATACGATCCTCATCAACCGCTTGCTCGGAAACGAAGGCTTCAAGAACGCATTTATCAACCGCTTTAGCGTGCTCCTTTCGATGAACTTCTCTCCGGAAAGACTCCTGAAGCGTATTAACGAATTGCAGTCGCAAGTGGAATCTGAAATGGGGCGCGATCAGACGTTCTGGGGTTATAATGCGTCTAGCATGAGCAATAACCTCGAAACGGTGAAAAACTTCGCTCAGTCTCGTCAGGCGACGGTTCGTCAGCAAATGGAATCTTACTTCTCGTTGAGCGGTTCTGTGAGCATGACGCTTACCGCAGAAGGTGCTGGCAAGATTCTTGTTGACGGTCTTCCGTTGGATCAGTCTCAGATGACGGTGACGTTCTACACGGGTGTGCCGGTAACGCTTACGGCGAAGGGCGGCACGGGCACGTTCACTGGCTGGAGCGACGGTGTTTCCGACGCTACCCGCAAGGTGAACCCGGGCGAAGTCACATCGCTTAAGGCTATATTCAAGTAACGAATAAGATTCTCACGCCCGACTCTGTCGGGCGTTTCTAAAACCCGACCTTGCGTCGGGCTTTTTTTGCGTACGGAATCCGCGTCGTAATTCTCGCGACTTTCTCCTTGTCATCTTCGCGGCTTTAGCATCGTCATTCTCGCGTAGGCGAGAATCTACTCGTCTTTTCTTAAATTAACTCTTTAATTCTAAAGAATTATCTACATCCTAACTATTTATATCTCTAAATTTAAAGAAATAATATTTGCATTTTTTTAATTTTTTATTATATTGTTTATAGATAAAGGGAGGGTTTATGGTTACATATTCCGCACAGACTGACGAATCGGCTCTTGTTCTTTTGGGCAAGCGGTTGGCTGCATTTCGTATTCGGAACAACTGGACGCAAGCGGATTTGGCTCAAATGGCTGGTGTCGGCAAGGGGACTGTCGAACGCATTGAGCGTGGCGAATCTGTTCAAGTTTTAAATCTAGTTAAGGTGTTGCGAGCTTGCGGTACTTTGAATACGTTTTTGAGCATTTTCCCTGACGATTCTCCGTCGCCCATGCAGCTTTTGTATATGGGCAAAATCAAAACCCGGCGGCGTGCACGGAGTGGCAAAAATGCAAGTGCGTCGAACATCTTTGCTGCCGACAACAATGAACGTTATTCCGCTGCAAACGATAATCAAAAACCCAAAACCACTTGGGTTTGGGACGAAGACAAATAACGGTAAAAGATGATTGCGGTAGAAGTAAAACTTTGGGGAACGACTATCGGGGCTTTGTCCATGGTGGAGGGCGAATCGGCTGCTCGTTTTGAATATGCACCGAATTTTATCGGGGCGGGCGTGGAGCCTTCGCCGATTGCCATGCCTGTTTCTAAGCAGATTTATTCCTTCCCGCTTCTTTCGCAGACGTTCCACGGGCTTCCGGGGCTTTTTGCGGACTCGCTTCCCGACAAGTTCGGAAACAAGGTCATTGATTCTTGGCTGTTGCGTCAAGGCCGCTCGCCAGAAAGCTTTACCGCTCTCGAACGCCTTTGCTACACGGGGAACCGTGGCATGGGGGCGTTGGAATTTTTGCCGTTGCAAGGTCCTGAATCTTCTTCGGACGATGCTCTTGATGTTGAAAATTTGCGAAACTTTGCCGCCGAGGTCTTGAACCAACGCAAGCAATTTTCGACAAAGGCTCTTAGCAAAAAGAATCAAAAAACCTTTGAAGAAATTCTCCGCGTGGGAACATCCGCTGGGGGCGCCCGTGCAAAAATCCTTGTGGCGTACGACGAAAAATCTGGCGAAATGCGTTCGGGGCAAATTGCAACCGACGAGCGTTTTGGCTATTGGCTTTTAAAGCTCGACGATGTAGAAAACAATAGCGACAAAGAAAAGGCAGATGTGTTTGGCTACGGCGCGATTGAATACGCTTATTCGCAAATGGTCAAGGCTGCGGGTATCGACATGACGGAATGCAGGCTTTACGAATGCAGTGGGCATAGGCACTTTATGACTCGGCGTTTTGACCGTTTGGCTGGCGGAAAAAAGCTGCATTACCAGTCGCTTTGCGGCATCGCTCATTACGACTTCAATTTGCCGGGGGCTTACGGCTACGAGCAGGCTCTCGCTATTGTCAAGCAGCTTGGGCTAAGCTACGACGCACTCGAAGAAATGTACCGTCGTGCGGTCTTTAACATTTGTGCAAGGAACCAAGACGACCATGCGAAAAATATCGGGTTCCTCATGGACAAACGTGGCGTATGGACGCTCGCACCCGCGTTCGATATGACTTATGCTTACAATCCGCAAGGTTTGTGGACAGGCTCGCATCAGATGAGTTTCAACGGGAAACGCAGCGGGTTTATGTTGGACGATTTCAAGGCGGTGGCTAAATTTGCCGGCCTAAAGCAGGGGCGTTACAAAAAAATTCTTGCCGAGGTTCAAGACGCTGTCCGCTTGTGGCCAAAGCTTGCGAAGCAAAACGGGATTCCTGCAAAAATTATCCGTGCCATCGAAAAAACGCACGAATTTGTGTAGGTCACGCATGCCATTCTTGCCCCATGTCATCCTGTAAGTTGATTGGAAGCACGGTCTGTTTGGATTTTTTGAAACTTTAGTTTATATTATAGGCATGAATTACAAGCTTTTTTATCCTGCTTCCATGGCGACTTTTGCGGCTGTTCTTTTGGGCACGACCGCAGTTTCTGCCGAAACGAAATTTTACTACAATCAGGTGGGCTACGACGCGAATCAGCCGATTTCCGTAATCGTGCGGAGCGACCAGCTTAGTGACGGTGCTGAAT
>CAMZGI010000119.1 GCA_947306305.1 uncultured Fibrobacter sp. | reverse complement strand
TGCTCAAACGCGGGGGAGAACGCTTGCGTAGATTCCCGCCTGCGCGGGAATGACGAGAAGAGGGGATGCCTCACCTTGCTTCGACAAAGCCCTCAAACTTCACTGGATTCTTCCACCTACGGCGTCAGAATGACGGAACCGGCAAACTACACCCCCGGAACAAAGTCCGGGGTGACAATGCAACGAGGATATTATACATTTTACGCATAAGGAGGATTTATGGATTGTCGTGTATTGGTGCGTTTCGTCGGGGTGCAGGAGGACTTGGATGCCCTGTGGTCTGATTTCATGGAACATTTCCCGGAGGCAGAACTCCCCAGCGTGGATTCCGGCGAATGGTATTCCGTCGAAGAAATCATGAATGACGAATATGAATGCCGTTTTGAGGAGTTGCCCGAATCAGAACTGCTAGCCGTTGACGGGAGTTTCTTGGTCGAAAACGAACCGCCCGAAGATATCTTGACCGAAATTCTGGAACGCTTTGAACGCGTTTATGCCGTATTCAAGTGGTCCACAATGGACGTGGGAATCGGGTGCGGCACCAGCGAAGGCTGGGGCGAATTCAACGAAGACCGTGCAGACGACGGCTCCGACGAAGCTAACGAAATTTCAGAAGCAGTTCTCGGTTTTTAGAACATCCACCCGACAGCAAGGATGCTCTCGATAACATACTTGTCTAATAGTCGGGTGCCGTATTCTTTGTTATAAACTTTTACTTGGTCTTGGAATTTGGGATTCTTGATGAAGGTTCCAACGTTTATTTCTGTACCAAAGAAAAAGTGTTCATAGCAAAAATTGAATCCAAAACCTACGGTATAGTACAGGGCGTTTTCGGTTTCTTTTAAAATTAATTTGTTTTTGTATTCGCTAGAATCGCGGTGCAAGTTTACGTTGTAAAAAACAGGTGCAAGTTGTGCTTGGATATATCCTTCCACTTGACTTGAGCTCTTGTAAACGTTGTTCCCTTCGGAATCGATGTAATGGTATTTTCCCATGTTGCGTCGTCCCCAGTACCATCTTAAAGAAACGGGTGCTTCAAAGGAGTAAATTTTTCCTTCGGCATCGGTGTATGACTTGATATTTTTCTCGCTAAATCCTGCATAGCCAAACCGTAGGCTTAAGCTCCAAAAGTCGCTAATTAGATGCTCGTAATTGATTGAAAAAGTCAAACTCTGCGCTATCAAAAGAAGAGATGTTCTGCTGAATTTATTTGGCGGAGCGCTCATTCCCAAAGAGTCTTCTGGAGTGGATGTGGATGGAATGGATGAATAGTAATCTGGCGGGGGAGAGCTGGGCTTTGTGCCCCATTCGTTGGAACTGCTTGAATTTGTAACGTACGTTACCTTGTGCGTGTCCGTGTAAACGGTGTCGATGACGCGTTCTTGTGCAAATGCATTTGAAAGAGCGATGATAAATAAAATAATTGCGGTCGTGTATCGCATATTAGAATCCTAGCTTATAGTCCACGCCAAAAAAGAAACCTTTGGCGCTCCATCCGTTAAGAAAGTGGTAGTTTACGCCATCCCGGTCTTGAACCCCATCAAGATATTTGCGTGCATGGTCGCTCCAGTACTGATAACCGACTGAGATGCCCATATCCCACAACATGTTGCTTAAGTTCCAAACGTATCCCAAGGTTGCACTTGCCGACAAACCTGCATCAAAGCTCCATTTTTTTTGCGAAGGGCTACCGTATTTTTTGTCGTTTGCAATTTTGAGTGTTGGGTTGCACAACGCTTGTGCGTAGAGTGAAAAACTGCTGAGCGGAGTATTTCTATAGGCTAATTTAAGTTTCTTGGGATTTGTTTTGCCTATATTGGTCGTGAATAAATATTGGCGGTATCCAAAGCCTGGGCTTACAATCGATCTGAAGCCAACCCATGTCCGTTCTTCGCCTCGGAACCTGTATTCATCGAAAAGCATGATTGAAGCGATGTTGAACATGTAAGAGCCTCTGTAGGCATTTTCGATTTCGTAATAAAAGTCAAAAACTGCTGCTCCAAACCATATAGAAAATACGCTCAAAACGGTCATTCCGCCGACGTAAAATTTGTTTCCGGGGGCGATTGTGTCTGTGCTGTATTCGAGTAGATAAGGGTTCTTTTGAGCTTCTTCAGTTTCTGATTTAGTTTGTGCAGCAAATTCTTCTTGAATATAGACTGTGTCTGGCGGTGAGACAACGTAGAGCGTGTCTGTGATTCTCTTTTGAACGTAAACCGTGTCGGTCACGGCGAATGCTTGGCTTGCAAAGATCGCGAAAATGCAAAGCAAGAGAATTTGTTTGATACACTTCATTACAGAACCCCTATGCCAAAGTTTAATCTAAAGTCAAGTTGGATTCCGCCAGTGATGTAAGAGAATTCTCTGTTGAGAAGTTCTTTGTCTATTGCATTGTAGGCTAAGCCGTATTCAATCCCGAATATGGAGCGGCTGCCTCTGAATATGTGCCCCAAATGGATGTAGGGCGAGAATAAATATCCAGTGTCGTGTCGGCTGTGGGGCCTTTCGTTAATGAGATTCGTAAAATCCCATGTGTTTATATAATCATATTTGCGGATGAGCCAGTTGCCGCCGACATCGTAATAGAAGCTGTATTTTGATGGCCTAAAGTAATGGCGGTAGCCCATGCCTATATCGTATTGAGAAATGTTCCCGGTGTAAATGTAGTCGTTAAACGTATTGCTAGAGCCTCTTTGCGGCTGCATTTTACTGTATCGGAAATTTATCATAAATGAATTCTTGCGGTTTGCAGAAATTTCGATGTTCCCGCCTACTGAAGTAAATGTTGTATCCATCAGCCATAGAATAGAAACGATGTCGAAATGCAGATAAATAAGATGATGCGTGTAGGTGGTGTCGTAGCGGAGGAATTTAGTCGTGTCTTTTCCAAGCGGATTGCGTTCTGTTGGCTCGCAACATTTCGGTTTTGGGGCGTGTTCTAAAGTTTGTTCTTGTGGTGACATCGCTCCATTGATGTATATGGTATCGGTTTTTGATTTTATGGGAATATAGACCGTGTCGCGAATAATCTGCTCCACGTAAACAGTATCGTGGGCTGGCTTGGCATAGATAGCCGAAATACAAAGTAATAGAATGAGCGACCAGTTTTTCATCTGTATTATATATAGAAAAATGCGAAAATACAAACAATCACGATGAATGTATTTCCGATAAAACGTTTTATTTGAATGTTTTTTTGACACATTTTACTGACCGAAAGAAATGTAATTGTGTATATTATAAAAGTATGGATAAGCGACGTTCTTATTTTTTGACAATTTTGCTCCATGTCGTGTTCTGTGGGGCGTTTTTGGGCTGTTCCGACAGTTCGCCATCTTCGCCTGCTGAAAATTTGTCATCAGCTGAAATTTCTTCTAATGAATCATCTTCATCTTCCGAAACAGTGACGGAGAAATCGTCTAGTTCAGGTGAAAGACAAGATTCTGAAAAAAGTTCAAGCGATATATCGTCAAGCTCGGGCGTTTCAGAGAAAAAGTCGAATGAAACCTCCACGAAAACGCCGGAAGAAGCTGCGGCTATTGCAGCAATTGCTCGTTCTTGCACTCGTGATTCGCTGGTTGCGGATTCGCTTTTAAATGTTTATGAAAAAGAGGGAAGTTTTGGCAAAGCGACGACTTCTTTGGCGGATTGTGCGTATAAAATGACTTTTGAACGTCTGCGTGGAGATGTGCGTGTGCCATCTGATTTTGAACGCCTTGACAGGGATCTTGACTTGAATTATTCGGAATTTAAAAAGGCGTTTTACAAGTTTTGGCAAGACGATTATGGCGTAGGACCTTGCGGCAGGGATTCCTTCAATGTCGTCTCGAAAAACAAGGATTCGCTGAGTGCTGCTGCTAGTTATTTTATCTGCACCGATAGGCGTGAAGGCTTCACAAGTGAAATTAATTGGGTGGGAGCGAACGATCTCCAAATAAATGCTTACAAGCAGGATTGCGACAGTGCCGATTATCGTGGAATTAATAATGCGACAACGGGCAAATTGTATGTGTGCGACCATGGAACTTGGCGTTACCCCTTGGAAGTCGAAGAAGAATGTGGGCTTTGCGGAACAGATAATGATGGGCTTGTCAAGGCAGGGTCGATTTTTGAGTATGTTTGCGATTCTAGCCAATGGAAATTGAATGAATTTATTTTGAAGGATTCTCGCGACAATAAGGAGTATCGCACTACAAAAGTAGCGGGTTTGCATTGGATGATGGATAATATGCAAGCGGATACGGCTCGTTTTTATTGGGATGAAGCTTCGAAAGAGGACTTTTGCCCGAATGGCTGGAGGCTCCCCACAGCTAATGAATGGATGGACATGTTCAAGGCGATGGATAACAAGGCTTCGAATGCTTCTATTATGGGGTTGCAAGGTGGAGCTTTAAGGTATTCCACTTGGTGGACTTCTACCGAAGAAGGTGCTGATAGCGTTAGAACGGCGTCGGTTCGTTACCAGCCGCTGAATTACGCAGACTCGAAGAAATTCAGTTACGTCACTAACTATAACGTAAACGTTTCTACAAAAACGTATCCGTATTCTGTACGCTGCGTAAAAAAAGAACTTTAATCTATTGCACATTTCACCCTAATTGGTTATCATCTTTCGTCTTTCGTCTCTCATCTCTCGTCTATATTTCTATTATTAATTGTAAACATTTTTAGTCTTTAATGAGTTTTGCCCATGTCTTTTGATTGCATTAACCATGAATATTATATGCGGTTGAGCGACCGCGTTCTTGCACTGATTCGTCGAGTATTCCACAATAATCCAGAATTTCGCCATGATTCGCTGAAGCATGTGGCTCGTTTTGCTCCGTTGATTCCTTTGATGGGCGCTCGCCCAGATTTGAGCAAGACGCTCAGGCGTGTAGTGACTTTTGCCGATGGAAGCAATTCTCTTTATTTTGGATGCCCGATAATGCTAGCTGCTGGCGCTAACAAGACAGCGCTTCGCATTTGCGATTTTGCGAACATGGGCTTTGGCGGCATTTCTGTCGGGACGGCGACGCGTCATGTCCGCGAAGGGAATACGCACAGGCCGCGTATTGGGTTCCTTGAAAAAGACCGTGCAATCCACAACAGCATGGGACTCAATAACGACGGCGTCGAAGCCGTGACGCGTCGAGTCCTTTCGCAATTGGCTTCGGCACACATGAACCAAATGTGCGTGGCTGTTTCAATTGCAGAAACTCCGGGCATTACTGACGAGAACGAAAAGCTCAAGGATATTGTCGAGAGTTTTTCGATTGCATACAAGGCGGCGGACTATATCGAAATTAACGTGAGCTGCCCCAATACGGGTGAAAACCGCGTCGATCTCGACACGTCGTTCCTCGAAAAGATTTTTACCGAAATCACGAACTACCGCAATAGTCAAGGCATCCGCAAGGCGATTTATGCAAAACTCAGCCCGGATATGTCCGAACGTCATTTGAGCAACATTATGGACATGCTTGTGCAAAAGGGCGTGAACGGCGTCGTTATCGGGAATACTTATCCGACATCGAAGGTGAGCGAACTCCCTGTCCATGTCACTTATAACCAGTTGACTCCGCTCCGTGCCGACGGCAATCGCGGCGGCATGTCGGGGCGACCGCTTTACGAGAATATGGTCAAGAACGTGAAGTTTATTCGCGAGCATTATCCACAGATGAGCGTGATTGCTTGCGGCGGCATTGACCATGGATTTAAGATTTACGACCTTATTAGGCTGGGGGTCGATGCAGTGCAGTGCTATTCTGTGGTCGCGTTCCGCTGGATGGCGGCACATGCGATGCGTCATGAATTAGAAGAAGCCCTCTTGAATGGCGGATACAAGTCTCTCGCGGAATACGATGAACATCATCCGAAACATTAAAATATTTGTCGCGGCGATTTTGCTTGTGAGTGTCCAGTCTTTTGCTGGATACTTTCTTGAGCAATCTCCCGAAGAATCTCAAGCGAAGGATTCGCTTTCGACGTTTTCGTTTGGCGGCGAGTTTGGACTTGAGTATTATGTGGGAAAGGTGCATCCCGGCATTTCGCTGGGTGGCGAATTCCGCTTTCACAACCACCATTCGGCGGACTTGTTTGCTTCGGCGATGTTTGGTGGCGAGTATTTTCAGTTTGGACTTGACTGGCGGTTCTTTTTCCGTGGTACACGCGAAGACGATTTTTTGCGTTTAGGCGTTTCGATGATTTCGTTTGAACGTGACGACAAAAGCTATTTTCCGCCGCGAGTGATGCTTGGCTATGGACGCGATATTTTGTTCTTTAAGAACACGAGTTTCTTGTGCCGTTTGGAATTTTTAACGAGCTACATTATCGGTAAAGCTCTTTCTGAAAAGGATGGCGTATTTACCCGAGATGCTCATTTTACGGCTTCGCTAAACATTGGAATTTATCTGTTCTAAACTAATAGGATGATTTGATGAAAAATATTATTCGAGCATTTATTGTTCTTTCGTTCTTTGCGGCTTCTGCATTTGCGGTTCCCTGGCTTGGGCTGATTTATAAAAAGTCGCTGTACGAGAATCATTTGGCTTTGCAGATTTCGGGCGTGCATCCAGAATCGGGTTGCCTTGCGGCGGGTGTTGTTGCTGGCGACTTGCTCATTGGTTTTGATGGCAAGGATTTGGTGAATGTCGCTCAAATTCAGAATTTTTTGAAAAATGCGACGGTCGGGAACAAGGTCGCGATTGAAATTGTCCGTGATGGACAACGTATCCCATTGACGGCGACGATTACGGACCGCCCTGACGATATTTCTAGCTTGACGGGTTCTGCGATTGGGAGCAAGATGGCTTCGTTTGGCAAGAACTTTTATGCGAACGGAGACAAAAGGCAGGAATCGCCAAAGGCGACGATTCTCGACTTTTGGGCGACTTGGTGCGGTCCTTGCCGCAAGACGCTCCCTGTGCTCGAAGAGCTTTACAACAAGTATGCAAGCCAAGGTCTTGAAGTGATTGGAATTTCGTCCGAAGCGAAGAACACGCTTACGGCGTTCTACAAAAAGCAGCATGCGTCGCCATATCCGCTTTACCGCGATGCGGATCAGGGCTTGTGGAGGCGTTATGGAATCCACGCGGTTCCGACGTTGATGCTCCTCGATGCCAATGGGTATATCAAGCGTGTTTGGAGCGGAGCTCCGAGTTACGAAATGCTCGAAAAGCTTGTGCTCGAAGTGATGAAGTAGGCGGCGGAGCCGATTTAGACGAAAGAACGCCCGCATAGCGGGCTATAGACGAGAGGTCGGCGGCGGAGCCGCAGTTACTAGTTGCTAGAGCTTAGAGCTTAGA
>CAMZGI010000118.1 GCA_947306305.1 uncultured Fibrobacter sp. | reverse complement strand
AGTCTATATTTAAAGGAGTACCTCGGCGACAAGATTCAGGAGGAATTGGACATGGCATTCAAAAGCATTGGGCAGAAATATGGGTTTGTGAGCGCTGGCGATGTTTATCGCCAACGGATTGCTGACGCCCGCCTTGAAGAACAAGCCAAGGCTCAAAAGCTGGTTGCTGAAGAACGTCAAAAAGCCGAAAAATCGGAAGCGGAAAAGCTCAATGCGGTCAAGAAAATGGTTTGCGATGGAGTTATATCTGTCGAAAACGCAATGGCTTACTTTGGGTATTCCAAGGAACAGATTTTGGCGAAGTGACGCTCGTCCGTAAAACAAAAAAGCACCCAGCGGGGTGCTTTTCTTCTAAGCTCTGCCTACTAAGTTCTAGTAACTTAGAACTAGTAACTACGGCTTTGCCGCCTATTCCTTAAAAGTAAACCTCAGTTCCCCAAACGGAGTGCGGAAGTCCTTGTTCTTGAGGTTGTGCTCTTCGATTCCGGCAAACAGCCTGTATCCGCCGCCAAAAGAAACCTCAAGGAGTTTCGTTATGCGGAAGTTGAACTGTGCCGAAAAGTCAGAGGTGAAGAATGCGTCGTCGGACTTGAAACCGTCTTCGTCACCCTTGTCCATGAAGTTGACGCTGCCGCCGCCGATGCTGATCGGGAGCGAAATCGAGAACAAGCCGCTGCGGAAAACGACTGGTTCGGCAAAGATGCCGTAAGAATGGTAGTCGAGCATTTGCGGGTGACGGACCTTCGGGTTCTTCACGTCGCTGAGGATGGTGGAAAAGTAGCCGCCTAAGCTGATGTAGGGGTTGAGCACCACGCCGATGCGGAGATTCATGAAAATCGTCCCGTCGCGGGCAATCAGGGAATTGCCGCCGCTAACGCCCAAAAGAGCACTCCAGCTGGAGGTTGGCTCAGCCTTTGGCTGGTAGTCGTCGGAACCCTGGAGCTTTGCGTTTGCGCTTACGGTAAGGGTGAGTGCCGTAAGAATTGTTGCCAATAATTTTGCTTTCATTATAAGTCCTCCGATTTGCCTTCCCATCTCCATTTTTTCTCTCCGGCTTCGGGCCAGTGGCAAATTGTCCACACGAGACTGTTGCCGCACAAAATGATAGACCAAACGCCAAAGAGCAGGAACAGGATAAGCGGGATAAAGGCTAGAGACCCATAGAAAATAGACATGCGGGTGACCATCGCGGCTTGGATGAGCATGAGTATTTTCACGTAAATGTTAATGGCGAGCCAAGAAATCACGGTCGATAGAACCGAAGCCCAAAACAGCTTGCGGCCGAAAGCCTTGTTGCCGGTCGGTCGTGCGGGCAACGCGTAAAGCATCAGAAAAATGACTAGGAGAAGCAGCGAGTGGAATGCGGAGTACCAGAATGCGGTAATCAGCGCTTTAATAACATCGGGCGAAAAGTGGAACCCGTCGACGATAATGACCGAAAGCACGTTTTGAACGTGGTTCACAAATCCCGCGAACATCCCCACGAGAATTGCCCCGATGAGGAGAAATGGCGTGTAAACCCGAATTTGATGGACCAAAGTTCTCGAAGTCTTGTTTTCCCAAACCACATTGAAGTTCGTTTCGAGGCTTCCGAATGCAAGGATGAACGTGACGAAAAGGCCGCCCGCGCCGATGACCCCCAGTTTTGCGATGGGGATGTGCTCCGCGTTTTCGACGAGGTCCATGATTTGCTCGGTCGGCCAGTCCAAATTGAGCATGTCGATCACGATGGGGAGGTAGTCCGAGATAAAGTTGCCGAATCCGACTGCAAGCGTAATCGAAGTGAGCATGATAAGCAGCGGGACAACAGCCACAAGTGTCGTATAGGTCAACGCAGCGGCACGAGTCATTCCGTGGTAATACAGGAACGACTTTCCGGTGACGACCATTATTTTTACAAATGTTGGAGAACGGTCGGCGAGGCTATCGAACAACCATTCCCACGAAAAATTTTTCCACCAATGCGGCATATTCATCGCAAATATAGTTAAAGGAATAACTTGCGTGATTAACATCACTTTTTTTTTTACTTTGAATATGATACCCTGCATAAATTAGAGATTGTAAATTCCAAATTAACCTTGAAAAGTCGATGATTTGCATTTTAGAACTGTTGACTATTTATTAAAACGATTGTGGACTTTTTGCATTGCGAACTCTAAAATAAATGCATAAATATTAAATACAATGTGGACTTTTTTATAAAAATGGATTATATTATAACTTGGACTAAAGCTTATAACTCCATACGTTAGGAGCGTTGTTTATGGGATTTGATTTTAGAGCTATTTTTGCCAGTTCTTTGCTTGCCGCAGGACTGGCTGTTCCTAGTTTTGCTGCACCTCGCCAAATGGAAAACTTGACTCGCGGCTTGGTTGCATCGAATGTGGGGAAGGGCATGCTTGTGAGCTGGCGTTTGCTCGGCACGGATGACCCGACGACTGAATTTAACCTTTACCGCGATGGAACTAAAATTGCGTCTATCGGCAAATCTGCTGGCACTAACTATTTGGACAAGGATGGGAAAAGTACGTCCAAGTACGAAGTTGCCGCAGTTGTCGATGGCAAGGAGCTGGGCAAGTCCTCGCTTTCGCTCGTGTTGGACAAGACGGTTTCGAATAGCGGAAAGTCGTTCCCTTATAAAACGCTCAAGCTTGAAGTCCCGGCTTCGCAAAGAATGCCTGATGGCGAAGTTTGCACTTACACTCCGAACGATATGAGCGCAGCCGACCTTGATGGCGATGGCGAATACGAGTTGATTTTGAAATGGGATCCGTCTAACGCTCACGATAACTCGCAAACGGGTTACACGGGCACGGTGTTCATTGACGCTTACAAGCTCGACGGCACCCGACTTTGGCGAATTGACCTTGGCAAGAATATCCGTGCGGGCGCGCACTACACGCAGTTCCAAGTGTTCGATTACGATGGCGACGGCAAAGCCGAAATGATTGTGAAAACCGCAGACGGGACGGTTGACGGAACGGGCAAGGCGATTGGCAATGCTTCTGCGGACTATCGAGACGCGAACGGGCTTGTGCTCAAGGGGAAAGAATATTTGACGGTGTTCCGTGGTGCCGATGGAGCTGCGATCACGACGATTGAATACACTCCGAGCCGAGACATCAACCAGCATGTGAAAGGCAAGAACGGCAAGGGCTATTGGGGCGACAACTACGGAAACCGCTGCGAACGCTACATTGCGGCGACGGCTTACCTCGATGGCGTCCATCCGAGCGCGGTCTTTATTCGTGGCTACTATTCATCCTCTTACGTGGTGGCTTACGATTTTGACGGAAAGACGTTGAAACAGCGTTGGTACCACAAGTCCGAAGATCCGGGCAAGGGACTTTACGAACAGGGCAACCATAATATCGCCGTGGGCGATATCGATGGCGACGGTTTCGATGAAATCGTGTTTGGCGGCGCGACGTTGAATCACGATGGTACGGTTCGCTTTAGCACGCAGCTTGGTCATGGCGATGCTGGTCATTTGGGCGATTTGGATCCCGACCATCCGGGCATGGAATTTTGGGACGTGCACGAACACACGGACGCTCAATACACCGAAGAAATGCGTGGCTCTGATGGCAAGGTCTATTGGGGAACCCCGCAGCCGAATCCTGGCGTGGATAACGGACGTGGCATGGCTGCCGATATCGATTCCGAATACCGCGGTTACGAAGTGTGGTCCAGCAAGGGCGGCGGCATGAAAACCGCAACCGGCAAGTCCATCGGTTCTCCTGCGGTTTCGACAAACTTCCGCATTTACTTTGATGGTGACGTTTATGACGAACTTTTGGATGGGGCTTACTTGACCAAGTTCGATTCAAAGTCCAAGAAGTCGAATGTCTATTTTGATGGTGGTGCCGCTCTCGGCGCAGCCGGTTGCAACGGTACCAAGAATACGCCGAGCCTTGTCGCAGACCTCTTTGGCGACTGGCGCGAAGAACTCGTGGTGCGTTCTGAAAAAGACCCGACGACGATTTACATTATTTCGACTCCTGTCGAAAGCGAACACCGCGTTTACACGCTGATGCACGATGCGACTTACCGCGTGGCTATTGCATGGCAGAATACGGCTTACAACCAGCCGCCGCATATTGGCTACTACTTGCCTGATGCTGTGAAAAATCTCACGCAGCCTGATATTTACGTTGTTGGTGAAAACGTCGTTGTGCCCAAAGATACGACTCCAGTTGTGAACAACGGAAAATCAGAACTTGACGCTTCTAAGCCGAAAGAAGGCGATGGCGTTACCGAAAGCTCAAATGAAGGCTTCCTCAAGAACGGCTATTACAACTTCACCAATACGAACTCCAGTTACGGAGTTTGGGAAATCTTCTCGCAGACCGAAGCCAAGACGACGCTTACGATTCGCTTTACCAATGGCGGCAAGGACGCTCGCAATATGTCGCTGAGCGTGAACGGAAAATCGGCAGGAACGGTTTCGTTCCCCTCGACGGGTGAATCTTGGACAACGTATGCAGAAGCGAAAATTGACGTGAACTTAAAGGCGGGTGTCAATTCGTTCAAGTTCTCTTCGATGACAAGTGATGGCGGCCCGAATTTCGATATGTTCACGTTCGGTATTAATGGCGTTGAAATTTACGATGGTACGCAAAAAACGGTGGTGAATGCAATTGTTCCGTTCAAGAACGGCGTGAGCTTTAATCCCTCGACGGGCATGTTCTTCTCTCCGCGTGCGGGCTTTGCCGAAGTCTATTTTTATGACATGGCTGGCAACATGCGGATGGGCATTTCTAAGAATGTTTCTGCGGGTTCTAACGAAGTTGACATTGATCGCGACGTGCTCCCTAAGGGCATGTATCTCGTGAAGGTGAAACTTGACGGAAAAATGTTGCAGAAAGGTGTATTTAAAAACTAGGGACGAAGTCTAAATTTCCGCTTGACGCAAAAAAATAGTATGTTTATATGAGGATTACGGATGTTTGGATATCATCAATTAATGTCAGGAGATATTATGGCTAAACATCCTCGTCCAGGTATTCTTGCTGTTGTCGCTTTTCTCGTTCTTGCGCTGCCGCTTTTATCCTTTGCTCTCCCTCGCCAAATGGAAGCGATTAACCGAGGGCTCGTTGTTTCGAACGTGGGCAAGGGGATGCTCGTCTCATGGCGATTGCTGGGTACGGAAAACGCAGATACGGAATTCAATCTGTATCGCGATGGCGCAAAAATAGCCACGATAGGGAAGACTGTGGGGACGAACTACTTGGATGCCGCAGGGAAGCTGACTTCTAAATATACTGTTGCAGCCGTGGTGAATGGCAAGGAAGGCGCGAAGAAGGAACCTTCTTTGGTGTTTGACTCGACCGTTGCTTATGGTGGCAAGTCTTTCCCGTATAAAGTGCTTAAGCTGGACCGCCCTGCAAGCCAGGTCATGCCTGATTCAGAAAAGTCGGTCTGCAATTACTATCCCGACGACATGAGCGTAGGCGACTTGGATGGCGATGGCGAATACGAATTGGTTGTGAAGTGGATTCCGGACAACTACAAGGACAATTCGCAGCAGATGGAAGGCTCCTATACGGGAACGGTCTTTATCGATGCATATAAAATTGATGGAACTAAGCTTTGGCGTATAAATCTCGGCAAGAACATCCGTGCGGGAGCGCACTACACGCAGTTCCAAGTTTACGACTACGATGGCGATGGCAAGGCGGAGATGGTCGTGAAGACCGGTGACGGTACGATTGACGGCAAGGGCAAGGTGATTGGGGATGCATCTAAAGATTACCGCAATACTTCGGGTATTATTATTACAGGGCCGGAATACTTGACGGTGTTCAGGGGGTCCGATGGTGCCGAAATCACGACGATTGACTATGTTCCGTCGCGCGATATTAGAGAGTTTGGCCGTTATGATTCTTTGGGCCTCAACTGGGGCGACACTTACGGCAACCGCTGCGACCGCTTTTTGGCGGCGACGGCTTATCTCGATGGCGTTCATCCGAGCTTGATTACCGCCCGCGGGTACTATACGGCGGCGTACGTGGTGGCTTACGATTTTGATGGCAAAAACTTGAAACAGCGCTGGTTCCACAAGTCCGAAACTCCGGGCAAGGGACTTTTCGGTCAAGGCAACCTCAATATGGTTGTCGGAGATTTGGATGGCGACGGACTCGACGAAATTGTATATGGTTCTGCTGCTTTGAATCATGATGGAACGGTGCGCTACTCGACCGGGCTTGGTTATGGCTATGCCGCTTATGTTGGCGATTTTGACCCAGACCATGCAGGTCTTGAAGTTTGGGCGATTCACTCGGATTATGACAAGGCGAAGTATATCGCAGAATTCCGCGACGAGAAGGGCAATATTCTTTTTGGTGACGTGCCAACTAGACAGAAAGAAAATGGCCGTGCCATGGTTGCCGATATTGATTCTACCAGTCGTGGTTACGAAATGTGGTCCTACATAGTTGATGGCGTGCATTCGGCCAAGGGAACTCCGATTAAGGTGGATAATAGCCTCAAATCGAATCCAGATTCGTCTGTCTATTTAGGATCGCTCTTGCCGACTAGCTTTAGAATTTACTTTGACGGCGACTTGCAGGATGAACTTTTGAGTGGTCCGGTGGTGAGCAAGTTCAATCAGCAAAAGAAAATCGTCGAAACATATTTTGAAGGGGATTCTGTAACACTCGGGCTAATTGGAAATCAGAGTTCAAAGAACTTCCCGTGTCTTGTGGCGGACATCTTTGGCGACTGGCGCGAAGAAATGATTTTCCGTTCGGAACGCGATTCTTCCAAGATTTATATTCTCTCTACGCCAGTGACGACTCCGCACCGCCTTTACACGTTGATGCACGACGCTCAATACCGTCAGGCTATCGCATGGCAGAATACGGCGTACAACTTGCCTCCGCACCCAAGCTACTACTTGCCGGACATGGCCAAAAAGTTGACGAAGCCAAGCGTTTATGCGGTGGGTGAGAATGAATATGCTTTGTATCCTGATGCAATCCTTACCAAGACGGGTACGGCTAGCGAAAAGCAGACTGTTACTTTGGGCAAGGCGATAACTGCAATTGATTATAGTTACGAATTCTGCACGGGAGTCAAGGTAGAAGGGCTTCCGTCGGGAGTGGCTGCTAATATGAATTCGGCGGCGAAGACGCTCAAGATTACGGGCTCGCCGACTACGGCGGGAACGTTCAAGTTCAGCGTGACGACCGTAGGCAGCAAGGCGAAGAATGTGTCGTTGAGCGGCGAAATCACGGTGAAAGATACTGTTACTGTGATTCCGAAAGACACGACGAAGGTTGATACCACCAAGAAAGATACGAC
>CAMZGI010000117.1 GCA_947306305.1 uncultured Fibrobacter sp. | reverse complement strand
GCGAATCTTCTTGAAATTTGTATTAATCATCTGACGTGAAATTCCCATAACCTTCGCCATGTCTGTTTGGCTGACATAGCCAAGCTCGTCAAATGTCGCAACATACTTTTTAAAGAACGCGCAAAGCCTTTCATTTCCACTAAGGCATTTTTCAATCGAGTTCACGATTTCTGTCATATCATCATTCTGCTCTTGGAACTCGTAACTGTCATAATTCTCGCAATAAGAGTTCCTCATCGACATCTCGGTATTAAACGCTTTCTCGTCCTTAAACGCATACTTGTTCTTCATCGCGAAATAAGCAAGGAACGGCACGCTATAACTGGAATCGTATGTTTCGGCAGCCTTAGCCAAGTTAATATAAGAACTGCCTAAACGGTAACTCCAGAGTTTTTCGGAATTCAAAAAGTCCTCAGAAAAATCCGGACGAATTTTATAATATTGGTTAAGAGTGACTTTCTTGATAAAATCCACATGCCGGGTCCACAGTTCCGACAGTGCGTCAAAATCGCCGTTCTGCGTCATGTTCACAAGTTGAACGTCGTCAAAACGAGCGTAACTTTCGTTAATTGTATTTACCATATTTTTTTCTCCTTATAAATTAAAATTCTTATTTTTAAACACGACAAAACGTGTTTTTCAAAAATCCAAGCATGTCAAAAAACAAATAATTCTCACGGAATTATTTTATACAAAAGCTCAAATACAAAAATTCTATTTCAAATTTTTCTTTATTTACAACAATTTTTATTAAATAAAAAAACGCAACCCTTCAAAAACGGGTCGCGTAATATAGTAAATTTCACGTCATTTGTCAAGGGCAGCCACTAGAACGACAGATTCTCCAATTCACCATCATCAGACTGATTAAATTCTTCCTCCTTGACAGAATTTTCTTCGATGTCAAGGTTCACTCTCTCAAGGCGTTGTTTTTCTTCAATAGCCCTATACCATTCGGGAATTTGCCCATTCATTTCTAAAAGGGAGCCGGTGAACATTCCGACACAAATAACATCATCGGCGACTTTCCATCCGCTGACATCCCCCGTGAATTGCGAATAAGCAAAAAGTTCAGGCATCTGCCAAACATCAGAAACATTCCAGCGCGACACATCGCCATTAAACTGAGAATAGGCAAACATGCCCCACATCGACACTACAGACGACACATTCCAACGGCTGATATCGCCATTGAACTGAGAATCCTCAAACATGCCCGACATGGATTCGACACAGGACACGTTCCAATTGCTGATGTCGCCATTGAAAACAGAGTTTTGGAACATGCCGTCCATATAACAAACTCTCGAAACGTCCCAGTCGCTGACATCTCCATTAAATTGCGAACCGTGAAACATGTCTCGCATTGATTCTACATTGGACACATCCCATTGGCTAATATCGCCATTGAAAACGCGATTCACCCCCGCAAATACACCATCCATGTCCTCAACACCAGAAACATCAATGAAGTTCAGGTCGCAATTCGGACCGTATTTCTGGATGGACTCGTAAACCAACTTTCGAAGGTGTTCGCGGTCGCGAGCAACAATTTTTTCTCTTTGCAGACTCATATTTTTCCTTAAGAACAAGATTCTTTATACCAAGCGGGGATTTTGCCAGACGTTTCCAGAGCGGAACCATAGAACATATCTTCCATTTCTTCGACATTGGAAACATCCCATTCGCTGATGTTTCCCCTAAAGCCTCGGTCGGCAAACAAATCATGCATGTCAGTCACTTGCGACACGTCGATAAAATTCAAGTCGCATTTCGGGCCTTTTTCTTCGATAGCTTCTTCGATGAGTTGTACCAAATGGTCGTGGTCTCGTGCAATAATTTTTTCAGGCATGCTCATAAACCTCCTTATTCCTTTATACTATCGTCAATAAAGGCGAAAATGTAAAGGAATGAGGTTAAAAAGCGACCCAGATCAAAATGAACACCAAAATAAAATGTTCGATTTTAAACTAAAAACGGCATTTTTCAAAAAAGTCGTTCGAAATAATCCCTATTTTGCGAAAAAGTCGTTGGAAAAAGTCGCAGAATTACTGAAAATACCGCTTGATTCGCTCGGGCTCAACGAAAAATGCGGCAATGCAAGCCACAAAGGCCGGATTCAAAATAAAGCTAATAGCGACATTCACAAAATAAAGAGCATTCCATTCTAGAGCCATCGCCACCTGAAACATGCTGCAAATAATTTGTACAAACATCATCAAAGAACCAGCCACCAAAACCATCGAGTTCTTTTTGACAAGAGCAAATACAGCGGCCACCACAATCAAAACACAAAACGGAACATACGTCCAAGAAAAAGATTGCAGCAGAAACGCATTAGCAAATCCATTCAAACCGCTGACGATAAAAATTGCAGCACAGAATCGAAGCAAGCCCAAATTTAAATTCCCGCCAACATCCACAATTTTTTCTGCTCGCTTGGATTCTATAAAGAAAATCGAAACCGCAACAACGATATAGACGTTCATAAGCGAATTGGCAATTCTTGTGCCAGCACCAATTTGACGCACCCCCTCATCCAAAGCACTTATAGGATCGATAGCCAACGTTTGCAAGAAAATCCAAATCAGCAGCAACACCGCATAAATTTTTAAAATCACCACTTTCTTTTTAACAAGCGCATATATCGAAAGCGCAAAAGCGGCAACAAATGCAACAAAGCCAAGCATCACCGGAATGCCTATTCCAGACGCAATAAACAGCCCAGCCATTCCAATAAAATCATCTAATGACGAAGTCGTAAGAGCATTCCACAGCGAAGCGAGAAAAAAGCGATCCTGCCCAACCGAAAAAAGCAAGCCTGCAACGAGACCGACTAGGTTCACAATAAGCGTTATGGCACAAGCCCTGAACAAAGCCAAGTTGCCATTGAAGCCAACCTTTTCTTCCATTTCATTTTCTCCTTCGGGCATTCAAAATTTCTAGGTGAAACAATATAAAAAATAATGGACGAAGGATTGTGAACATTAATGAGCATTGCTAAAACTTCCCAATTTTTCATCGTTTTAGCACTTTTTTAGAGAAATATTGCTATTTCGCTTACCATTTTCCTCTAAAACGGCAAATCGTCGTCCAGCTCCTCATCGGGAACCGGGGGGTGGTTCTTTTGCCACTCTTCTTCCAAATTTTTACACCATTCGGGAGTCAATCCCTTCATGTCCATGAGCGAACCGTAGAACATATCGAACACGCAGACGTCTTTCGAGAAATTCCATCCGCTGATATCCCCCATGAATCGCGAAAATGAAAACATCTCGATCATCATTTTAACGTGCGAAACGTTCCACTGCGAAATATCTCCATTAAACTGCGAATGAGCAAACATGTCGCTCATATCGAAAACGGACGACACATCCCAGCGACTAATGTCTTGGTTAAATTGGGAATCTTGGAACATGCACGACATGTTTCCAACGTTTGACACGTTCCAATTTCCGATGTCGCCATTAAACGCCGAACTTTGGAACATCGCGAACATGTCTTTAACGTTTGATACGTTCCAGCCGCTAATGTCACCATTAAATTGCGAACCATGGAACATGTTGTTCATCGATTCAACGTTCGACACGTCCCAGTCGCTGATATCGCCATTGAACACGCCGTTCGGCCCTGAAAAAATGCAGTACATATCCGTGACTTGCGAAACATCGATAAAATTCAAGTCGCAATTCGGTCCGTACTTTTCGATGGACTCGAAAACGATCTGTCGAAGGTGATCGCGGTCGCGGGCAACAATTTTTTCTTTTTGTAAGCTCATATCACTCCTTAAACTCAGCCGATATTTTCAAAATCTTCTTTTTGTATTATCGCCAAAAAGGCGGTATTTGTCAAAAAAAATTTTAAAAATCCAAGACAAGGTCGCGGACATTGCTAAAACGACCTGATTTTTAATCGTTTTAGCAATAATTTTAAGAAAAAGTGCTAAAACGATAGATTTTTACATCACTTTAGCAATTTTTTAGAGAAAAATTGCTATTTTGATAAAAAAAGGAGCAATTTTGCCCCAAGGGAGCCCCCATGGAAAAAATCATCGGAAGAATAGAAGAACAAAAACTACTCCTTTCACTGAAAGACAGCACAAAGGCAGAATTTGTCGCCCTTTATGGCAGGCGTCGTGTCGGCAAAACTTTCTTGATAAACCAGCTCTTTGGGGATAATCTCGCATTCAAGATGACAGGCGTCATCGACGGCACTCTGAAAGAACAACTGATGGCATTCACCGATTCCATGGAAGATTTCGGTTACGCGTTGGACGAAAAGCCGAAGGATTGGATGACCGCATTCAAACTTTTAAAGAATGCATTAAAGACTCGTGTCGAAAGCGGAGCACCCTGCACTATATTCCTTGACGAACTCCCCGCGATGGACGCTCAAAAATCGGGTATCGCAAAAGCAGTCGGATATTTCTGGAATCAATGGGCTTCGCTGTACAGCAACATTACTTTGATCGTTTGCGGCAGTGCAACAAGCTGGATGATTACGAATATCGTCGATAGCAAAGGCGGGCTTCACGATCGCATCACGCAAGAGATTCACATTCGGTCATTCTGTTTAAAAGAAACCGAAGAATACTTTACCGAAAATCATTTCCAGTGGAACCGCGACATCATATTGCAAGCCTACATGGCATTTGGCGGAATCCCCTACTACCTCAGCCTTCTCTCGCCCAAGGAGAGTTTTGCACAAAATATCGATAGACTTTTCTTTGGACCCGAAGAAAAAATGCGACGCGAGTTCAAACGCCTTTTCGCGACACTTTACAAAAGCCCCGACGGCTACATCGAAATTGTCAAAAAACTCTGCGAAAGTAAGCAAGGAGCGACACGAAAAGAACTAGCCGAAAAGCTCAACGTTTCGAACAACGGATTCCTCGGGAAAAAACTAGACGACTTGGTGCACTGCGATTTGTTGCGAAAAATTCCCATCCGCGAAAAGAAAATCAAGAAAAATGATTACGTGTATCAGTTGGCAGATTTCTTTTGCATTTTCTGGCTGACGTTTATTCAAAAAGCGGAATTAGAAACAAATTATTGGCAGCATCACATCAACACTCCCGAAATAAACACTTGGATGGGATTGTCATTCGAACGCATTTGCATGGCACATGTTCCGCAAATCAAAAAAGCACTGCGAATCGACGGCATCTCGACCATCAACTATGCATGGCGTAGCAAAACTTCAACTCCGGGGGCGCAAATCGATCTCGTGATTGAACGTGCAGACAAAATTGTAAACTTGTGCGAAATCAAATATAGCCAAACGCCTTATTCCATTGACAAAGACGAATATCAAAAATTGCTGAACCGTAGAGAAGCATTTTCAAAGGAAACAGGCTTGCGTCATACGCCTTGGATTACGCTTATCGCAAGCGAAGGCCTTGCACAGGGAATGTATTCCAGCATCGCACAGGGAGTTGTCACGAAGGATGAGTTGTTCGTGTAAAGCAGCAACTTAAGTAAGCCTTTCTTTTTATTTTCATCTTTACAAAAGCCCCTTGACTCTCTCGCGAGTTTTCTGCTTGAGTTTGGCGACGGTCTTTTTTACCTTTTCGCGGAGTTTTTTGTCGTCGCGTTCTTTTTGCAGAACCGCCTCGCGCGGGTACTTGGCGTTGACCCATTCGATGAATTCCTTGCAAACGGCAATAAAACCGTCCAAGTCGTTTTTCTTGACGGATCGCTGGTGGAAACCGTATTCGTTCACCATTTGATCGAACATCCCGTAACCAGTACTTTTATATAAATACCTGACATCGGAGCAGTAGAGCTTTTCTATCTCGTATAGGATTGGCTCCTTGAAACTCCATTGCCTTAATTCGATGAAGCCGATTGCGTACCCGTCACGCGGGTTTATAACAGTATCGTAGCCTACCGTCAGGCCAGCCACCTTTAGTTTTTCTTCTAATTCTTTTCTAGTAATTCTCATTTTTTACTCAAAGGTCTTATCGACTCAGCCGATATTCTCGAATATCTTCTTTTTGCATTATCGTCTAAAAAGCGGCATTTGTCAAAAAAATTTGAAAAATCCAAGACAAGGTCACGGACATTGCTAAAACGACCTAATTTTTCATCGTTTTAGCAACATTTTTAAGAAAAATTGCTATTTCGATTACAGTTTTCCTCGAAAACAGTAGCCCAACACACTTTACAAATTCGCCTCCCCGAACGATACATAAAGAAAACAATTCTATTAAAAGTTCAGCGAGGCCACATGTTTTTTGCAACGCAGTCTTTTGCACATTCATTCGCATCTGTCAAGCGGATACTCCTCTGTTCGCTCGTTTTAATTCTTGCCGCCTGCGACCAAGAAACACCACCGCCTTTGCAATACAAAGAAGCTCACCTGGAATTTATCGACTTCCTCAAAACAATCACCATCGCAGAATCCGAATGCAAAAATCAAGGCGAGTCCTATTGCGTCCCCTCGATGCGCGTCGGAGCCGAGCCATGGTCCAAAATCCAGTGGTACACGGAATACACCGAAGATATACCTTACAGCAAAGATCCAATGAAACCATACGGAACAGGCAGAAAGGGCGAAGTTTACCTCAGCGTAGATGGCAAGCCCACGAACTTAGATTTGGACACCGTCCTGAAGCCGCAACCATGGAGCGTCACTGTAACAGGTCCCAACGTCAAGCTGGTCTATCATGTATTTTTATGCTCAAGCTATTTCGTAGAAGACTATGTTGATTTCGGCGAATACCTTGTCAATAAAGGATGGGCGAAACATGTTGAAGTCCCTCCCCAAGACACAATAAGCGAAATCCCTTGCATAGTAAGCTGGTACAAGATAAAGCTCAAGGGACGGAACCCGATTTGGATGGGAATATTGAACGATTCAGGGAGCACTCTCGGCTTTCAAAGAATCCGTTTTGACTACGAAAAACCCACCGAAAACGATTTTTGGTGCAGAGAGCCAGAAGACGAGTAAAAGCAAACCGAAGCAGACATGGACAGGGAAAATTGGATTGAATTCTTAAACATCATCACGATGGACGACGAGAACATCGAAAAGTTCAAGAAGCTCTATGGCGAAGGTGAACAACATCTTATATGTGAAGTTCTGGTGGATACAAAAATATCTTTTTCGATGATTATCCCTGAACCGGCAAAGAACGGGTCAGACAAGAATTGGGTCGATAATTCTCGGCAAGATATATGGTCCTTCAGACATTTTGCTGAAGAGGAAAAGCCCGAACCGGTTGGTCGAGAACTTGAAATCTGGCGATACGAAAACTGGGGAACACCTAGTGATCTTTTGTACGACTCACTTGAAGGGCCGGATATTCGATCATTAGAGGGATTGTTGAAGGGGGAATATGGGTTC
>CAMZGI010000116.1 GCA_947306305.1 uncultured Fibrobacter sp. | reverse complement strand
CTCCGCTGCCACTCCGAAGCCATCAGCTTCGAAACGGAACGCGCACTCTCTGTTGAAGAAGTCCGCAACGCCATCAAGAACGGCGAAGGCCTCCAGCTCTGCGACGATCCGGCAAACAACGTTTACCCGATGCCGCTCAACCTCATGGGCACGGACGACGTTTACGTTGGCCGTATCCGCAAGGACCTCGCTTGCGAAAACGGCATGAACATCTGGATTGTTGGCGACCAGATCCGCAAGGGTGCCGCTCTCAACGCCGTCCAGATTGCAGAACGCCTGTAATTGACATTTTTGTGTCAAGCCCGGCTCCGGCCGGGTGTCTCTTTTAAAAGCAAGAAAGCCTCCCATCAGGGAGGCTTTCTTAAATTCTTTTTGCGGAGATTCCTTCCCGGACTTAAGTCCGGGACTAACTACACTCGATTAGAAGCGAATCGTCGCGCTGAAGTCAAGGAACGTGTTTTCCCCATTGAAGAAAGCACCCGAGCTAGAGAAGAGCTGCTGGCCAAGACCCATTTCAATAGCAAGGAATTCCTTGTACTGGTAACGGAAACCAACTGCGGCAACCACCGGCTGCATAATGTCTGTCATCTGATTGGTGTCGTTATTGTTGTTCTTCTCGAATTCAAAAGCAACCCAGTCATAGCCGACTTCACCATAGAACATAAAGTTCTTGGATTCTCCAACGAAGACTTCGCCCATCATGCTCGGCTGCAAGACCATGGCAAAGCGGAACATATCATTCGGATCGTAGTAATGCTTGTAACTGAAGATTGCGGCCGCACCAAAGAGGACGCGGGCATTCTCGTTTTCAAGAACAGACACGCCAGCACGGACATACGGAGTCAAATCCCAGAAAGAATTCGGATTCTTAGAAGCATCGACATCGTCGTTTACAAGCGTTTCATCACGAGTGCTTGCAAAAGTGGCGCCGACAGTCCAAGTGAAATTCTTTGCAGAAGGCGCGTTAGTCATGTTCAACCTGAACGAAAGACTGTCATAGCGATCCTTCGTTTCGGCACCAGCATCCGGATCTGCGTGAACTTCCGTCTTCTTGGTCAGCCAGTCGCCGCTCAAAGCGAGGCTAAGTCCCATGAAGCCCTTAGAAATTGCAAAGCCTAAGTCGTCACCGCCAAACGTCGTCGAGCGGACACCCGGTTCGACATGAACCGTTTCTTGCCCCACGTGAACATCGGTCGCTTCCGCTCCATCGTTCTTTATCCTATTGCGGCCAAGACCAGCCCTGACGTAAAAGCCGAATCCCGGAGCGGCATAACCAAGAGTAAGCCTACCCAATCGGAACTTTCCATCCGTAGCGTTGGAATTATCGTAAGCCGTGAAGAACGAGCCAAGAGAAAGGACACCCATCAAGTTGGTCGGCTCGATATAGAAGAACTTGCGGTTGGCAAACAAGTTCGGGTAACTCAGCAAAAGCTCCATGTTGTTGGCAGCCGCCATGTTGCTGTTCCTATTGTAAGAACGGCCATGCAAAATACTGTTGAAAGAAGAGCGCTTGGAATCCGACGGGATTGCTGGAGCGACAAACGGCACCGGCGCAGCGAAATCCTTCGAAGCCGCAGCTTGTTCTTCCTGTTTTTGGAGTTCACGCTCGCTCAAAGACTGAGACATAGCGGTAGATTCGTAACTGTCCTGCGCAAAAGCAGTTCCGAAAGCAATAAGACCTAAGCCAAACATCGTTTTTAAATTCATTTTTTCCTCATACTATGAATTTGTGTAATAAAAATATACTTATTACAGGCGACTTCCTAATGAGAAACCTTTAAAGTGAACAAGGTTTTACAATGGTAGTGATATTAATCAAAAAAAAAGGTATATTGTGTTCCAAAAAATGAATTATCAAAAAGGATTGCGTCCATGAATATCAAGTTGGAACAGAAAAAAAAATACGTCGCACCCGAAATGGAACTTGTCGAAATGAAATCTTCTACGACTTTGTTGGATGGTTCATGCACAGATCCTGATAAATGCGAAGATTACTGCGATACTCATCCTGATGCTTGTTATTATTTTCCAATCAACTAGCTCATTGCTGTTTATTATTTCTAGCACAACTTTACAATTCTATTTGTAATAAACGGTCAGCACGTCAGGTCCAATGACGGCGGATTCCTTTGCAACTAGACCTTGAGGCAACTCGGGGTATTCCAGCCCAGCTTGGGCGGAACCATTGACTATACAATTTTCGAGCGAGACATCGACAGATACATCTGTTGACCGCCACAAGTCAAGGCGATTCCAAAGCGGAACTTCGTCTTGTTTTTTATTTGCTTCATCTTTGAAAAGCTCACGAGCTAGCCCGGCTCCCGGCTCCACCATCAAGCGGTGCATTCCGCGAGAAGACAAATTTTCAATCATCGCTCGCCAGTTATCGGCAAACGTTTGATGCATCAAGAGAACTGCATCGGGAATGTTCGGCTGATTCACGCAAGAAAACACTAGTACCGCGTCTTGCGACTTGAAAACATTCAGCCTCGAAATTTCTTCTGCGGTAAATTCATGGTGGCCAGCCCATACAATTTTAACAGGGTTGTTGCCCTCCACATAGCGAACGTCCAGTCCTGGATTGTCCGCAAGGAGCGTCCCCGCCCCCACGAGCACGGCATCGCTCATCGCACGGAGTTCGTGATTCCAAGCATTCGCTCCAGCCTTTGTAATCATTAGCGGCAAATGTTCACCCGAAACGCCGACGCAGCCCATAAAGCCATCTTGCGAAATAGCGGACTTCACCTCGACAAACGTTCGTTTGAACCGCACAAAATAATCGTACGCTTCAAAATAGCGTTCCACTTCGCGGAACACGTCACGACCTTCGGCCTCCCGTGCAGCTTTATCTTGCGTGCTAAAGCTCTTGAATTCAAAAACGCGGCACTCCCCCGCCGCAGCCGAATCCCCGTTTAGGCAATCATCAACGCATGCTTCGATGCAAGCATCCAAGCCTTCATGGACTTCAATCCCTGCATTTTCGAGAATTTGTCTGGACTTTCCATGAACGACCGGGTTCGGGTCCGAATGGACAAAGTAAACTTTTTTGATTCCGGCTTCGATAATCGCCTTAGTGCAGGGCGGAGTCCGACCGTAATGGCAGCACGGTTCAAGCGTCACATAAATCGACGCTCCACGGGCAAGCTCGCCCGCGTCGCGTAACGCCATCACCTCGGCATGGGCACTCCCGGGGCGTTGCGTCCGCCCCTTCCCCACGACAATTCCATCTTTCACGACAACAGCCCCCACTGCCGGGTTCGGGCGGCTCACGCCAATCGCAAAGAACGATTGACGCAATGCCAGTTGCATGTAGTTCGTGAATTCTGGAGTCATAAGAGTTACTTCTGCGGGGGCAGAGCGAGAATGCCACCGTCAATGTTGAACACGCGGGTGTAACCATTCTCGACGAGGAACTTCGATGCAGCCATGCTGCGCTTGCCGCTACGGCAGTAAATCAAGAGATCCTTGTCCTTCGGGAATTCGCTCAAGCGCTGCGGCATTTCCTGGAGAGGAATGTTGATGGCAGCGGCAGAAGCCATGCCCTTTGCAACTTCGGCCGGAGTGCGCACGTCAATGAGGACTGCGCCAGCCTTGTTCATTTCAAAAGCCTTTTCCCAGTCAATCGTCACAACTTCGGCGACTTTCTGTTCTACAACAGCGGCAACAGCCGGCTGTGCGACTTCAACTTTTTTTGCAACAGCTTCAGGTTTTGCTTCTTCCGAAGAATTGCAAGCCGTAGCAAGCATCATTGCGCAGAAAGAGAAAGCCAATAACTTATTCATTTTTACTCCTTGGAAAATTCATTTAAAAGATAACAAGAATAGCGTTACAGATAAAATTTTACTGCACAACGCCATCAATAAAATTCAGCATTTCACGATAAGCGTTGTCGCGAACTTCTTTGCGAGAAAGCAGCAAATCGTGCAACCCGCCTTGAATCGTCTTTGTCGTCACATCTTCGCCAAGATACGGAGCCCATTCTTCAATAGCATCCACATCCAGCACCACATCGCAACGCGAATAATCGTCCGTCCATGTTTCGCTTTTTGCAGAGCATCCGCTATGCATCACGAGCACGGGAGGTTTTATATTCAACCGCGAATGGACGCGGCTTTGAGCACGCAAAATCGCACGGAGCCAGCCCAAATGCAACGTCGGTCGAGTGACGCTTTTCCATTTGAGGTTGTATTCCCATTCGCCTTTTTCGCTTTTCATAAGCGAGTAAGCGTAATTCGGATCGCCCGTCGTTTCCGCAGAAAAATCAGGCATAAAAAGTGCGACTTCCGAAAGCAGTGAAGCTACAATATTCCGCTCGAACCAATTGGAGTTCAACTGCAAAAACGGGCTGTTCAAGACTAGCGCTGCAAACCGCTCGTCACGATCCGCCACATACAACGACGCAATCAAACCGCCCTGAGAATGTCCAAGAATGATGAACGGAAAATTCTCGGCTTCTTCGTAATCATCCACGGCTATCTTTTTGCAAAGTTCGACTGCAATATCCAGTTCCGAATAAAATTCCTTGACGCTACGCATGTCGGCACGGCGATCCCCCGCTGCATACGAACGGCCGCAATAATGCAAGTCTATTGCAAAGAAGGCATAGCCCGCCGAGTCCGCTTTTTCGGCAAGTTCTTTTTGAAAATAATAATCGTTGTAGCCATGCACATACAAGATAATACCACGCAAGCTCGTGTTTTGCGGTTCTGCACGCGGCGAGCTTCCAAACGGATACTCGATCAACGTAGAATAAAATACCTCGGAACTATCCGGGCTTGTTTCAATCGGATATACCTTGTACGGTTCCCCAAGTTCTTTATCCGTAGATTCAAGCGACATCGCCTTTTCAATCACGTCTGGATAAACATCATCCAAAGAATCAAAAAATACGTCTCGCTTTGCTTCGGCATTCACTAAGAACGCATAAATTACCGATGCCACGACAAAAAGCAGCAGCGGAATAATCATGACGATTATTTTATTTTTTTTCATGCCTACATAATACAAAAAATTAGAGGCATTCATCGCTTGCTAAAGCAGCGACAACACGTCTTTTGCGACTAAAGTCGGAGTCAAGCGATTTTTTTCGCAGAGTTCGGCAAATGGAACTTTATCGTAAAAATTCTTTGACAGTCCGCGAACAAGAACCTTCGCGTTTGCACAACCTAATGCAGCCGCCACCTTTTGGCCAAAGCCGCCTTCGACAACGCCATTTTCGAGCGTCACGAACACATCGTGCGTCTTCGCCAGTTCAAGCAACAAATCCTTATCGACACCGCTTGCGTAACGAGGATTCACGAGAGTCGCATCAATCCCTTCGCGGCGAAGTTCAAGCGCCACCGCCACTGCACGCTGGTAAAAATCGCCAAGACCGATTAATGCCACGCGTTCTCCACGATGCACCACCTTGAACTTGTTGAGGCTGGAGTAATCCTTTTCAAAAATGTCGCTGCGATGATGCACCGCATTCGGAATGCGAATCGCCACCGGGTATTCCGTCTGGTCAATCGCCCAATCCGCCATCGTCTTAAATTCTTCGACGCACGTCGGGCATAAATAAACTAAGTTCGGAATATTGCTCATCATCGGGATGTCGAAAATGCAAAGGTGCGTCGTATCGTTCATGCCATCGGCTCCCGACATCGTCACAAGAATCGTTGCGGGATTCTTGTTTGCGCAAAGATCCTGCGAAAGCTGGTCGTAAGTACGCTGGATGAACGTGCCATGAGTGCTGTAAACAGGCTTTGCACCGCCCTTCGCAAGCCCCGACGCTAAAGCCACCGCATGTTCTTCGGCAATGCCCACGTCGATATACTGCTTGCCCGCTTCTTTGCGGCGAGCTTCATGGAAGCCGATTCCCGCAGGAACCGCCGAATGAATCACGACTACCTTCGGGTCGCTCTTGATTTTTGCCATGAGGTAAAGGCCAATAATTTCGCTGTAGTTTTCGCCACTACCCCAGTTGATCACGCCCGTTTCGGCATTGAACGGAGCTGCCCAATGCCATGTTTCACGGTCACGCTCGGCATACGAAAAGCCTCGCCCTTTTTGCGTATGGATATGCACCACGACAGGACGTAGCGTATCTTTGACCGACTTGAAAATTTCAATCAGCGAAGCGATATCGTTGCCCTGTTCCAAGTACTTGTAGTCAAAGCCCAAGGACTTGAAGTAATTGTTTTCGGACTTGCCGCCTGTGGCAAGGAGTTCCGCCAAAGACTTGTAAAGACCGCCATGATTTTCGGCAATGGACATTTCGTTGTCGTTCACCACCACGATAAAATTTGTCGCATATTCGCCCGCGTTATCGAGCCCTTCGAACGCTTCGCCGCCGCTCAAGGAACCGTCGCCAATCACGGCTATCACATTCCCCGATTCACGCAGCACATCACGAGCGGTCGCAAGGCCCAGTGCAAGGCTCACCGAAGTCGAGGTATGCCCCACCATAAAAAAGTCGTGTTCGCTTTCGGTCGGTTCGCTGTAGCCCGTCACATCGCTGTAATGGTCTGCATCCAAGAATGCTTGGGCACGCCCTGTGAGCATCTTGTGGCTGTAACTCTGGTGGCTCACGTCATAGACGATTTTGTCTTTCGGGGATTCAAAAACGTAATGGAGCGCGATTGTCGCTTCTACAAATCCGAGGTTCGGCCCCACATGCCCGCCGCGTTGTGAAAGCTTTTTGATGAGGGCCGTGCGCATTTCGGTCGCAAGCTGTTCGAGGGATTTGACATCCAACGCTTTCACGTCGGCTGGGGACTTGATTTTTTCTAGGAGCATAGAACCTCGCGGAATCCTTTAATTGCAAAACGGGGCATTAATTTGGATATTAATATATACTAAAACGCCCCAAGGATTACGTGAATTCACAGAGAATTTGTTACGTCTGTAAACATGGTTTGACGAGAGGCGGCGAAGCCGCAGTTACAAGTTAGGAGTTACTAGATTACAGCACAAACAGCGCCAAAGCCACTATCAAAGCGATAAAGGGAATGGCGAACAGCGCGAGGAAACGGAGGCAGTAAAGGGCGACCTTCACATTCCAAAAGAACAATTTCCACCGTCCCTGCTTGGTCTTGCGGATTTCTGCCTGACATTCAGGGCAAATATTCCCGACCTTGTTGCGGTAACGGATGGCAAGATTGCTCTGCATTGGAGACATTCCCACCTTGTCATTGAATTCTTTATGGCAAATAGAACAAGAACACTGCATATTTTAAATATAACAAAGCTAATGATGGGAATGCCGTGCTAAATCATTTTTTCGCCGCAAGCGAATCCACTGGCAAAATCGGACGAGACCCCTCTCCTTTTATGCAACGGATTTGCGGATACACACGGTATTGGGTTTCTTGACGAATTCTCGCCTCGACATGAGCGCTCGGATAATAGAATACAGCAACCCATCTGTCCGGATCCGATGTCCTTTCGTCCGAAACCATAAAATACACAGACCCGTAAAGATCCGTGCGATATTTATGACCGTCATAAATGTGGTAATTTCCCGATGGAATGACATTAAAGCCAAAAGAATTGCTGCCTATGGAATCACCCCAATCCGTTGATCTCAACGCATAATCCACATAAAAACCGTTTGTCTTGTCTAGCACAAAATCAAATAATTCTCGCCAATCTGACTTGGTCGGGATATGCCATCCATTCGGGCAAACACCCTGAATAGGCCATTCGATAGTATCACGATTAAAAG
>CAMZGI010000115.1 GCA_947306305.1 uncultured Fibrobacter sp. | reverse complement strand
CCGATGATAAGGACTTTGTCGATGCCTTCAATCTTCATTTTTGTTTCTCCGTTTGTACTAATTATTATTAAAACTTATGTTAAAAGTCTTGGATCCTTCACTACGTTCAGGACGAAACGACGCAACGTCATGGCGGACCTGATCCGCCATCTCTTAACAAGGGAATTCCGGGTCTCGCCCGGAATGACGAATGCTGGTAAAAAAAACGCTGAACCAAACGGTCCAGCAAAATCAAAAACACTTTTAGAAATAGCGAAAGCAGCGGTTCCCGCAACATGATAGGCGCCGCAAGCGCACTTCATATTCATCGAAATTCCGTTCATCTACTTCCCTATATCGCAAAAACTTAAACTTGTGCAAATATAGAATATGTAAACGAACCTTTCAATGGGAGAGGTTAAAATTCCTCATCCAATGTCGGCAAGTCATCTTCTCTTTCGTCATCGTTCCTATTTTCTTGACAAATCGGAAGATTCGGCTCTTTCAAGCACTTTTCGTGAAGATCCTCTTCGCCGTTTGCGTCTGCTGTATAAGAGGTGCAGCCTGCAAAACCAAGGAGCGAAAAAGCAAACAGCATTCCCATGAAAAATCGATTCATAAATACCTCTAAGTGATTATCCTTCAATATAATAAACAATTTAAAAATTAATGTGTACTAAGTAAAAAAGTAACAAAAAAAAGGATCGCAGTAAAGCGACCCCTTCCTTTGCGTAAAAGCAATTCTAGCTCAAAGAAATTACTTCTTAGCCGGCTTGTTCTTAGCAGCGGTTTCCTTGAGAGCTGCACCAGCCTTGAAACCGACAGTCTTGGAAGCCTTGATCTTGATCTTTTCCATGGTCTTCGGATTGATACCGACACGAGCTGCACGAGCCTTGACAGAGAACGTGCCGAAGCCGATCAACTGAACGTTGCCGTCCTTCTTGATGCCAGCTGCGATGCCATCGAGAACTGCGTCGATAGCGCGAGCTGCAGCAGCCTTAGATTCAATACCAGCTTCCTTGTTGGCGAGCACGGCTTCAATGAGATCTTGTTTGTTCATTTTTTAACTCCTTGAGTCAGATTTGTGAAATGTTTGGTAATATTATACCTTTTTTTTCTAGGGGTAGAATGGGTTTATTTGAAAAAAAACATTTTAAATGCCCTTAAATCAAGCCTTGGGAGCCAGTCTGCCCGATTCCTCGACGTACTGGTCTGCCTTGGTTCTCAGTTTTTCAACGTAAACAAGACAGAGGCAAGTAAAGGGGATTGCGACCAATAGTCCCAAGAATCCAAGCAGTTTTCCCCAGATAGAAAGAGACAGAAGAATGCCTACCGGCGGGAGGTTCATCGACTTGCCTACGATGTGCGGAACCAAGAAAAAGTCCTGGATAATTTGCACGACAAGATAAATCGTAAGGATGATCAAAGCTACTTCCCAAAAGGGCATTCCTTTATCTAGAGCGTAAACCACCGCTAGTAGAAGGGCGAGCGGAATAGTCGTGAGCTGCATGTAAGGGATCATGTTTAACGCCCCGGAGAATAGTCCAAACGCCATCCCCATCGGGAGTCCCATCACGCTAAAACCAATTGCATACAAAATGCCGACAGTGAGCGCGACCATGGACTGCGCACGGAAATATGAACCCATGAATTTATCTATAGCACCTGCAAATTCGCCAGCTTCGCGACGGTAACGCCTTGGAATCAAGCGGTGGATGCCCTTGCGAATCTTATGCATGTCGAGCATAATGAAGACAAGGTACATAAACACGATTGAAACTGTCGAAATGCCAACGAGAATAGTCGATGTTTTCGAAAGCACATCCCAGGCACCGGGAAGAATTTTGTCCGAAATTGTTTGGACAACGCTCCACACGTCAAGCGATTCCATCGCCTCGGCAATGTTGTTCCACGAAATGAGCGACTTCACCGATGCCCATGTGTCTGCTGGCAAGAACGTCAAAATGCGTTCGCTCCATGTGGAATCTGTAAAGACTTTCGAAAGGAGCGTTCCCAAGTTATGAACTTCGTGAACGACTTTTGGAATAAAGAAATACATGCAGCCGCCAATAATAATTGCAGCTCCTAAAAGCACAACCACCACGGCTATAACGCGATGTCGGAATTTTAGCTGTAATCTGCAAACGAGCGGATCCATGATGTAGGCAATCAAGAACGCTGCAAAAAACGGGAACAAAACTCCGCTTAAATAATTCAGCACAAAAAGAGTGACAGCAACCGCTACGGCAATGAACACGTAGCGCATTACCCTGTCAAGCGTCCAGTTTCTTTGCATAACTTCTCCTGCTTGCAACCGATGTCGTCAATAGGTAAACGACAAACCCTAATACAATAACGCCTAGCACAACATACAAAATTTCTTTTTGCTTTTCGTTATTGCTCCAAAAACGGGCGTATCTAATTTCTATGTCGTCGGGAATCCCGCGAAGCGTCGAGCTTCCGCTCGTGACCTCAAAAAATACGGAACGGTCTAAATATTTTTTTCCGTCATCTTCTTCGAGCCCTTGCTCCGAAAGCCACCATTCAGGGACTTTAAATTCGTTTAACGCGAACTTGGTCACTGCAAAGCGTTCTTTGGAACCGCCCATGAGCAAATACGCTGCCGAAGGCACGGACTTTTCCAAAACGCGGAGCGTCGGGTAATCGCCATTGCGAGAATATACTGGGTCGTCTGTTAAAACGCGAAGTTTCACGGAATTCATTCGCTTGGATGCGACATGCACTTCCATGGAGTCGAACTGGGTCAAGTCCAAAGGTTCCACTGGACGGTTGTTCATGGACTTTAAGTTGAAACCCACTCCCGCATACGTGAACGCTTTGCCCGAACGGAGCGTCACCGAGGCGGTCAGCAGCGTGTCCGCCGCCTGAACTTCGCTTGTCGAAAAACCGCCAACGGCACTGTCGTTCAACGGAAAAATTTCGAACGTTCTCTTGGGGAATAGTTCAATCGAAGCATTCCCTGAACGCGAATAGAAAAAGCCCCAAGCTGCAAGCAGGGCTAAAAAAAAGATTATCCCCAACAACCTATTTTTTTTCATCTGTCTCCTTCACAGGATGCCTTCGCCCAATGGCAATAATCATAAGTCCCAATATAATGAACAAGAATATTCCATACGGGGTATTGCTCACTCCAGTAGCCGTGATTTCACGTACATTTATAACAAAGTTTTTGCCACGAGGTTGCTTCCAACCTGCCGAAAATTCTATGCGGGCGATGCTTTCGTGGTGCGGACGGTTCAGCGAACGTTTTACGCCGAGGTTGTCGTACCAGAAGTCGGGAATGTAGAACTGCTCAAACGGAATGTCGATTTTGTTGCGGCCTTGCTTTACCGGAATTTCCTTCAAAAGCAGACGGAACGACGACGCGTTCTTTAAATCCGTTACATCGGGGTCGTATGCCCAAATTTTCAAATTGAATTCGTCTGTTCCTGCAATGTCGATGTCCAAGTGGATTGTATCGACAAAGCTCCAGTTGTGGTAATTCTTTTCGCCATTCGGATCGAAATTGAAAATCATCCCGCACCAGTTTGGCTTTTTTTCGTCGGTGCCAAGCGTGCATTGGAACTTAGCTAAAGAATCAGACAAATTAAACAATACAACAGACGAGCCGCCGTCGTAATTGTCGTCATAAACAGATGCTGTTGTGTTATCGACTAGGGGGAACACGCTCTCTGCAAAACGCTTTTCTGGAAGAGCGCAATAAACAATAATGGCAATAATCGCGACAATCGCTAAAATTGTATAAGACTTTTTCATTTATTCAAAAAACTTCCTTAAAGTTCGATTGTACTGGATGAAATCCAGCGGATCTTCTCCAACGTCCTTTTCGCTGAACAGTTTTGAAACGAGTGAATCGATCCAGCGAATAAAGAAGAAATGATGTTTCCCTTCTTTCGCTTGCGGAGCGGCTTTAATATCAAGCGTCCATTGCAAAAGCTCCATGACCTTGGATGGAGGCAAATGGAATGTCTTGCAGCAAGTCGTCACGTAGCCGTCAAAACCATAATGCGGAAGCTTGCCTTTGACAAGCGGTTGTCCGTGGTCGATGCACTTTGGATTTTCGCATGGTGGGTCTTGAACATTTTTCTTTTTCAAATCATTGAGCCAAAGTTCCCGCGTCTTGTCGGTGAGTCCGCCGTAAAAAGCGAACGTCTGGTCGCACGGGAAATAAATGGAATAGCACTTTGGACAAAACCTCAAATCAAGGTTTACAATCTTGAGAGACTCGACTTCAGAACCGCAAAAAGAACATTTACACATATTTCTGAATATAGCAAATAGGAATTGAAAGTTACTAGTTACTAGTTACTAGTTATTAGATTTTTAGCCGTGAGATGCATCTTGCATATATTGCAAGTTCAAAGTTGCTTAAATCTGTCAGGTTAAGTGGGTTTTTATAAATGAAATTTGCTAGTAACTGGTAACTGCACCGAAGGCGCTTAGTAACTATTAACTAAATTTAAACACATGGCAAAAGTAGTTCAAATTACCGCAGAAAATTTTGAAGCAGAGGTCATGCAAGCCTCCGAAGAACGTGCAGTTGCAATTCTCTTTTCTTCCGCAGAATATCCCGATTGCGCACCTTATTCCCAGTTGTTAGGAACCCTCTCCACGAGCATGGACTTTACGCTTGGTGTCGTGAGTTGCGACGAACGCGAAAATATGCGTTTGATCCAGATGTTCCGCGTGCAGTCCGTTCCCGAAATCCACGTGGTCGATAAAGGTCAAATCGCAGACGTTATTCAGGGCGTTCTTCCCGAAGCAGACCTCAAGAAGCGTCTTGAAAAGTTCTATGTCTCGGACGAAGCTCGCTTGATGAACGAACTCGAAGAGGCTATTGCAGATAAACGTTTTGATGAAGCTCTCCCTGTTTTGAATGACGCTCTTACGAAAACGCCCAACGACAAAAAGCTCCAGCTTTTGTGGGCGAAGGCGAATCTTGGGCTTGGCGATACCGAAAAAGCCAAGAGCATTTTGAGCAAGTTTGTCGAAAGCGATGACCAGTACCGCGAAGCTAAATCGCTCCTCGAACTCCTTGACTTCCATGCCGAAGCCGCTAAGAAAGACGTTCAAGGCAAAGAAGCTATCGTCTATCACGAAGCGTGCAAGCTCGCTTGTGCAGAAGACTTCGAAAGCGCTCTCCAAGCATTCCTTAATTTGTTTGTCGAAAGCCCGGATTGGAACAATGGTGCTGCCAAGAAGGCGATGCTTACGCTGTTTGGCGTTCTAGGCCCTAAGCACGAACTCACATGGAAGTACCGTGCCAAGCTGAATACGATGATGTTCATTTAATAGGCGTTAGGTATTAGGTTTTAGGGGTTAGGTGATTGCCCCTTTTGAAGTCCCCCCGGCCTATAGTGCCGGGGTCGGTCTTTTTGCAGAGAAAAACGCAGCCGGTGGGCTGCGTTTTATACACTGTAATTTAATCTGTTTGTTCTGGAGGGGGGGGGCACCCCCGATAGAATCTGTTATTGCATTGTGGCTACTGCTTACTAGCCACTTTCTGTAACTTTATCTGCACTTGTTGTTTGCGAAGGTCAGCAAGTTGTTGTATGCCGACATGCAGCGTCTGTGATCCTTGGTTCCTTCGGGGTAAGACATGCATTCGCCGAGCTTTGCATTAGCCATTTCGCGTTCCTTGCACTTCTTTTTCTGAGGAGGTTCTGGCGGATTGTTCTTTTGCGGTGCATTGTTCTTCGGCTGCGGAGCTACGCCCGGTTCGTCGAAGGAATAGACAAAGACTTCGATGCGGTTGTTCTTCATGCGGTTTTCGGGAGTCGAATTCGAATACATCGGTTCGTCGCTGCCCTTGCCGGTTGCGGTAATGTCGTTTGCCGGGAGGCCCGCCATCACCAAGTAGCTCTTCACTTCTTCGGCACGCTTTGCAGACAAAGCACGGCTTCTTTCTGCACGGTCGATGTTGTCTGTATGGGACACGATTTCGATTTTCTTGCCGTGATAGTTCATCAAGTAGTCGGCGAGCTTCTTCAAACCGTCAGAGGATTCTTTGGTCAAGCGGGATTGTCCCACGCCAAAACTAACGCCCTTCAAGGTGAACTGTTCAAGGATGGTCTTGTTTGCAGCTTGCTTTGGTGGAACCACGGAACTCGGTGGAGGGGGATTGTTCGATCCTTGCTTTGCTGCAGGCGGCTTAGTGCCGTAAGACGGAGAATTCTTTATGCAACGGAGCTTGTTCGTATAAGCGTCGCCATGCTTAAAGTACGGGGTTCCCTTTTCGCGGATGGCGTTGTACTTCCAATCGACATAAGTCATTTCGCTGCCGCTCTTAGAAGAAGTCCAGTAGCCACGCTTGAAGTCAAAGTTCAAACTGCACGGATTGTCCTTCGTGTCGCGGTTGTTTTTCTTGCGCTTGTCGTTTGCATGCATTTCGAAATCCGAAGCCTTGGAGAAGAGCTCTTCGTACTCGGACTGTTCCGGCACATGCCAACCGTTCGGGCATGCACGGTCTATATTCCTAGCTTCCATTTCGTCGAGACGGTCGAGAATCATGTCTTCGGCCTGCCAAACTTGGTTGCCAATCTTGAGCGTTCTGTAAGCTTTTCCGCTTTTATCCATCAATGTGCCAAGACGATCCCTGCAAGCGGCTTCCCAATTTTGTATGCAACGGACAGAGTAACCGTTTGCTTTTCTTCCTTGGAATGCGAACGTTTCGAGGTTTGTGCCTCTGAAGCTCATTGCGTCTGCGCGGTCGCCCGGCTTTTCGTCGCCGAGCCAGAAGAATGCGCGGTTGCCCAAGTCGATATAGCTTTCGCCATCGACATAGTAGCCGCCGTCAAGCACTCTAAAGCTGTTCAAGTTGAAGTCTTGGTAATTGAGGTCGTCGCCCATCGGCAAGCTCCAACCGTCTGGACAAGCCGACTTTGCGGCGTTCCATGTATAAAGTCTTCCGTAGCGGTCGCAGTTTTGAGTAACGTTGTCGTAGCAATAGCTGCCGGGCAAACGGAACTTCAAGTTTTCTGCCATCCACACGCGTCCGCTGATTTTCACTGTCGCGTAGCGTTCGCCGTCGCGGTTGTCTATCAACAAGTTCCTCGAATCGTCGTATGTCGATGTGTTCTGGTACTTGGAAGCCATAATCGGATCGGTGTATGGAGCGGGAGCTTGAGTCGCATTCGATTTCATAACAGCGCGTTCATCTTCCGAAATGCTGCAATCGTATTCTTGCGGGAGCGAAGCGAAATAGTAGTTGTACCTGTCTGGCGTAATCCAGATTTCACTACTGCCTACCGATGTGCGCATATACGAACGCGGATAGTTGGCGCACCTGAAAAGTACCGAGGCGCAACGTCCGTCCATCTTTTCCGTTCTAAAAGTCTCGTCCATGTCCGGGCAGCGCCAGTAGCAAGAATTGCCGAACATGTCGTCGAAGCTACAGCGAACGACAGTCCTGTCGCCAGTAGGTGCGGCAAAGCTAGAACCTACAGCAAGGAGAGTCGAGGCGAAAGCCAGAGCGAAATTTTTATTCATTATATGACTCCGTTTTTTCATTCCAAACCAGTATTTCATTAGAACCAAAAATAAAAATTTGAAAAAATTGCACGTCAGTGCAGCGGCGAAATTCAAGTGGAATCGCGTCTAAAAATGCTCTCGACTCAAGTTCAAAAATGTTTGGCTTGAAAATTTTTGTTTACAAATTAATTTGCAAATGGATTAGGGTGCAAAAGAAAATCCCGGAGCGGAGTCCG
>CAMZGI010000114.1 GCA_947306305.1 uncultured Fibrobacter sp. | reverse complement strand
TTCTACCGCAAGCTCGACAATCTGGGACAGCTCCAGACGGTGTCCGGCATGCGCGCCCTCAAGGATGCTAATTTGACCGTGACCGAAGACAACGCCAAGCAGATTGGTATCATCGTGGGTACAAGCGAAGGCGGTCTCGGCGCGACTTATGATTTTCAGGAACTCATTACCGAAGCCGGCAATGCTGGCGGAAGCGCTTTCAAGTTCCCCCATACCGTCTATAACGCTGCAGGTGGCTACCTCTCAATCCTCTCTGGTATCAAGGGCTACGGCGTGACGATTACGACGGGTCCGCTTTCTGGCCTCGATAGCATCGGCTACTCGATGAACGTTATCCATGACGGTCAGGAACAAGCTATGATGGCTACGGGTACGGACGAAAACCTGCCCATTATTACTGAATTTTGCCAAAAGCTGAACGTCGCTGCGGATAAGGTCGTTGAACCTTATTCGAACTCTAACGGCTTTGTCGTGGGCGACGGCTCCGTTTCTGTTATCTTGGAAAACGAAGATTACGCAAAGGCTCGCGGAGCTAAGGTTTACTGCTACGCTCTTGGTTACGGCAATGGCCGCAAGAACGTGAAGTTCGGCAAGGTCGCTGGTTCTGGCGATGCTTTGGACATCGCGATTAACGACGCTCTCAAGGATGCTGGCGTTTCTGCAAATGAAATTGACGCTGTTTGCGGTTTTGCAAATGGTTTCAAGACGATTGACGATATTGAAAAGTCCGCTTACGCTCGCGTGTTTGGCGATAAGCTCGCAAGCCTCCCGCTGTTCCAAGTGAAGGAGCGCGTGGGCGAAGGCCGTGCCGCTTCTGCCGCGCTTGCCGCAGCCGAAGCAGCTTTGATGCTCGGTGGTGAACTTGCCGAAGAAAACGCCTACTTTGTTGCTAACGACGGAAGCGTTTCTAAGAAGAACGTTTCTACAAGCGGATTCAAGAAAATTTTGGTGACTTCTTTTGCCACGGGCGGTTCTTTCAACGCCGTGGTGCTCGGGAAATAAAATAACGTTTGGAGATTTTATATGAAAGTTGCAATCGTTACAGGATCTTCCAAGGGAATTGGCAAGGCTTGTGCTTTGCGCCTTGCTCGTGACGGCTACACGGTCGTCGTGAACTACTCCAGCTCTGATGCTGCCGCTCAGCAGGCTTTGGATCAAATTAAGGCTGAGGGTGGCGACGGCATGATTTACAAGGCTAACGTTGCCGTGCTTGCCGAAGTGAAGCAGATGGTTCGTGATGTTTTCAAGGCTTACGGCCGCATCGACGTTCTTGTGAACAATGCTGGTATCGTCCGTGACGAATACCTCCTCATGATGAACCCGGATACGCTCGACAAGTGCTTTGACTTGAACGTGAAGGGCTACTTCTACTGTGCGCAGCAGGTCGCTGTCAAGATGTACAAGCAGAAGTCCGGCGTGATTATCAACATGTCTTCTGTTTCGTCCAAGTTCGCTCTCGCCGGTCAGGCAGTTTACAGTGCCACGAAGGGCGCCGTGAACTCCTTTACGCAGACGCTTGCGAAGGAACTCGGCGGCTATGGCATCCGCGTGAACGCTGTCGCTCCGGGTTTTGTCGCTACTGAAATGATTGAAGCTATTCCTGAAGAAACCCGCAAGGGCTACCTTGAAAAGGTGCCGCTCAAGCGCTTTGCTTCTGCTGACGAAGTGGCGAATGTCGTTTCGGCTCTTGCTTCTGACCAGTTCGCCTACGTGACGGGTCAGGTCATTGTGCTGGATGGAGGTCTTTCTCTATGATGAACATTTATCAAATCAGCGAAAAGATTGCTCAGCGTCCGCCGTTCCAGATGATTGAAAAGGTGACGGAACTCGTCCCGAATGAATCTGCGACGGGCATCAAGAATGTTTCCGTGAACGAACCGTATTTCATGGGACACTTCCCGGGCACTCCGATTATGCCGGGCGTTCTCATTTGCGAAGCCTGCGCTCAGCTTTGCTCGCTCGTGATTGAAAAGCCTGCCGAAGACCTTGAAAAGAACTTGTACGTCCTTTTGAAGATTGACGGTTTCAAGTTCGTGAAGCCGGTGATTCCTGGCGACCAGCTCGAAATCACGGTCAACAAGACGAAGGGCGGTGGAGTTATCGTTGGCTTTGACTGTATCGTCAAGGTGAACGGCAATGTTCATGCCAAGGGCTCCCTCACGTTTACGAGCATCCCTAAGGAAAGCTTGGGAAAATAATTATTATGACGAAAGATGGCGGATCAAGTCCGCCATGACGTTGACTGACGAGATGTCATTGCGCTACGTCATTCCGGCCTGAGCCGGAACCTAGTCGGAAACTAGCCGAATAGTCGGCCTCGTTTGAAACGTCATTCCGGCCTGAGCCGGAATCTCCGATATGAAAACTGTTGTATAGTTGATGATTGAAAAAGCGAAAAACATAATTGTTGATTTGTTCTGGAAGTTGGTGCTCCTTGCTGTGGTGTATGGAGTGCGTTCTTATTTGTTGATTTTTTATCGACCCAAGATGACTTTTTTAGGCGAGTCGGTTAAATCAACCCAGCTTAAAGAACCGATGGTGATTATTGCAAACCACACGAGCATGCTTGATCCGTTGATGGTGCAAGCTCTGTTCTTCCATAACCGTAGCATTGTGGTGGCAAAAGACCAGATTGAAGACCCGCATTTTAGTTGGGCTCTTAAGCGGTTCAAGAATGTTATCCCTTGCGACCGTTTTAACTTGGACACCGAATGGGCTTTGATTGCGAAAAAGGAACTTGAAAAAGGGAATTCCGTAATCATATTCCCTGAAGGCAAGTGCCGCTATGACGGTTTGCTGAATGAATTCAAGACCGGTTTTGCATTCCTCGCTCGCAGTACTGGTGCTCCTGTTCTTTCTCTTGGCCTTGATGGTATTTACAAAGTGGGGCATCGCACTCAGGTTATGGTGGATGAACCCGAAAAGATTGAACGCGTGAAGGGAATTCCGTCTTCTAAGCATCTTGCAGAACGCAGCGAGTACTTCCGCCAGAAGGTCTGGGCTTTGAAGCAAATGGCTTTGGGAACGACGGGTAAAGTGCTCCCGGTGACTGCGGAAACTCCTGAAGAAATTCTTCCTGAGGAGAGCAAGTAATGAAAGTTGGCTTGGCTCTAGAAGGCGGATCTCGGCAGACCATTTTTTCGGCGGGCGTTTTGGATGCCTGGATGGACGAGAATATTTATTTCTCGTATTTTGCGGGGGTCAGTGCTGGTTGCCATGCGGCGATGAACTTTATCACGCGTCAGCGCGGTCGTTTCCGTTACATTATCCAACCGACCAAGATTCAGCAGGGCAAGGATAAGGCTCACCGCATTTTCGATGGAATCCAGAAGGAATGCAACGCTCTCCATTATAACGCGGCTTATGGCGACATGCCGTTCGATTTCCACTTGTTCTTTGGGGCGGGTGTCGAATGCGAATTTGGGCTGACTTGCTTGGAGACGGGGCGTTCGGAATTTTTCCAGGAATACATGAGCGAAAAGCGTTTGCTCGATATTGTGAATGCCAGTAGCGCTCTTCCGATGCTTTTCCCGATGGTGCAAATTGACGGGAAGCATTATGCCGACGGCTGCGTGACTTCTCCGATTCCTTACCAGCGCGCGTTTGAAAAGGGCTGCGACAAGGTGGTGGTTGTTTCGACGCATTACCCCGGCGAAATAGTGACGGACTTTCGCAAGTACCGCATGATTTTGAACCCCATGTTCAAGCGTAAATATCCCGATTTCTTCCGTGCTTTGATGTTGCGTTACAAGCGTTACGAGAAGATGTTTGCGGAAATGGAAAAGCTCGAAAAGAAAGGGAAGGTCTTGATATTCCGCCCAGAAAAGGAAGTCTGCGACCTCTTTGCGACAGACCGCAACGAGCTTGATGAAACTTACAACATGGGTTTTGAATACGCCAAGCGTCGCATGAACGACCTCAAAGCGTTTATGGAAATTTAAAGGTGCCGCAGGCTTTGTCGAATAATTAAAGAAAAAGACGTTCGGAAAACCGAACGTCTTTTCTCTAGTAACTATAAACTAGTACCTAGTAACTGGCGACTTTGTCGCCGCTACGTCTTGTCTTCGCCGCGGAGCATGATGACCTTGCCCGTGCGGATGTATTCGACGATTTCGAACTTCTGCAACAAGCTCTTGAGCGTATCGACCTTGACGCTGTTGCCCGTAATCTGGATGATCATGGACGTCATCGTCATATCCACCGTATTGGCGTGGAAATGGTCGCAAAGCTGCAAGATTTCGGTGCGCTGTTCTGCGGTGCAACGAACCTTGATGAGCGCGAGTTCCTTTTCGACAGCGTCCGTGCCGGTATGGTCCTTGGCTTGAACAACATCCACGAGCTTTTCGAGCTGCTTGATGATTTGCATCAAGATTTCGGGATTGCCGTGAGCGATGATGTTCATGCGGCTAAAGTTCGGGTCGAGCGTGGGGGAGACAACGAGGGAGTCAATGTTGTAGCCACGGCGGGAGAACACGAGAGCGATGCGCACGAGCACGCCCGGGCGGTTCGAAACTAACAAGCTAATAGAATGTGCGATATCTTTCATTTTCAAATTCTCCTATTACTTATTACGTCGATCCGGTGGGTTTTTCGAGCTGGGTCTTGGGTGCTTCCGTAAGCATAGCGGTAAGCGGAGCTCCAGCCGGAATCATCGGGAACACGTTGTCTTCCTTTTCGCATTCGCAGTGAATGAGAATCGGTCCATCGTTGTAGTCCAAAGCCTTTTGGATCACGCGTTCTGCGTCGGCGGGGCGCTTGATGCGAAGTCCCGGAATGCCGTATGCTTCGGCGAGCTTCACAAAGTCGGGGTTGCCCTTCATGTCAACGCTAGAATAGCGGTGGTCGTAGAAGAGTTCCTGCCACTGGCGCACCATGCCGAGGTACTTGTTGTCCATCACAAAGATCTTGATGGGGAGCTTGTGGATTGCAGCCGTAGAAAGTTCTGCTTCCGTCATCTGGAAGCCGCCATCGCCGCTGAAGCTGCAAACCGGCCAGCCGGTTTCGTTGCCGAATGCGGCTCCGATTGCTGCCGGGAAGCCAAAGCCCATCGTTCCTGCGCCGCCGCTGGAGTGGAGCTGACGCGGATAGTTGATGTGGAAGAACTGAGCAACCCACATCTGGTGCTGGCCCACGTCCGTCGTGACGATAGCCTTGCCGTGAGTGAGTTCGCTAACGGTGGCGATGATGTGCTGCATGCGAAGACCGCCCTGCTTGGCGTAAGTGAGCGGGTAGCGCTTCTTCCAAGTCTGGCAAGTCTTGACCCAATCAGAGGTGTCGAGCTTGTTCACCATCGGAATGAGCTGTTCCAAGACGAGCTTGGCGTCGCCGCACATGAACACGTCCGGCTGGAGCACCTTGCCTTCTTCGGCGGGGTCGATATCGATGTGCATCTTGATTGCGTCTTTGCAGAACACGTCGAGCTTACCGGTGATGCGGTCGTCCCAGCGGCTACCGATAGAGAGAATCAAGTCGCATTCGAGCACAGCCTTGTTGGCATAGACCGTGCCGTGCATGCCGAGCATGCCGAGCGAAAGTTCGTGGTCGGTCGGGAAAGCGCCAAGGCCTAGCATCGTGCAGCAAACGGGCGCGCCGAGCTTTTCGGCGAGTTCCTTCACTTGGCGGCTAGCGCCAGAAATCATAGCGCCGTGACCCACGAGAAGGAGCGGCTTCTTGGCGTTCTTGAGGTATTCGGCTGCCTTTTCGACGCTTTCTGCAGAAGCGTAAGTCGGAATCTTGTAGCCGGGCAAATCCATCTGGTCGGTGAACGGAGCGGTGCAAGGACCTGCGGTCACGTCCTTCGGAAGGTCGATAAGCACCGGGCCCGGACGGCCACTACGTGCAATGTGGAACGCTTCCTTCATCACGCGAGGAAGGTCGTTGGTGTCCTTGACCAAGTAAGAATGCTTGACGGCTGCGAATGTCATACCGCTTGTGTCGCATTCCTGGAAAGCGTCCTTGCCGAGGTTCGGCGTGGTCGTCTGTGCGGTGAGCACGACGATTGGGCTAGAGTCCATGAGAGCTGTATAAATGCCAGTAAACGTGTTCGTTGCGCCCGGACCGCTAGTGACAAGAGCTACGCCGACCTTGCCGGTCTGGCGGGCATAACCGTCAGCCATGTGAGTTGCGCCCTGTTCATGACGGCTGAGCACAACTTTGATGCTGGAGTCGAGGATGGCATCGAACATCGGAATGGCCGATCCACCGGGATAGCCGAAAATAGTATCAACGCCTTCACGCTTGAGGCATTCGATAATCACTTCGGCACCACTTAAGGTCTTATTTGCCATAATTTATCCTGTCTTAATAAAATGTTAAAAAATATTGTTGAGGATAAATATAGGTGTATTTTTTTTGCATGGCAAGAGGTAAAAGCCCAACTTTGCAAAAAAATTTGAAATTTTCTGTAAAATTTTTGAATTTTATTTATCGAAAATTGTAAAAATTAAAGATTTTTGTGAAAGTTTTGAAAAATTATGGTTTTTACTGACTGAAAATTGATGAATTTTTGATGAAAATTGTGATTTAGGTGGCTGCTGTTGAAAATTTTTGCACAAAATTCAGTACAATGTTATTGAAATAGGTCCGTTTGCTCGATGATGGAGTTCCGAGGAATCTCCCTGTGGAGCATCTTATAGGCGTTTATCGTGGCTACGCGACCGCGCGGCGTGCGCGAAAGCAGCCCCTTTTGGATAAGGTAAGGCTCGTAAACCTCTTCGAGCGTGTCGGGCTCTTCGCCCATGGCGGCGCTGATTGTGCCGAGCCCTACGGGGCCGCCGCCGAACTTGTCGATGGTCATCGCAAGTATCTTGCGGTCGGTCGGGTCAAGACCTTCGCTGTCGATGCCGAGCATGTCGAGCGTTTTGAGTGCCGCTCGTTCGTCGATGACTCCTGTGCCACGCACTTGTGCCACGTCCCTGCAACGCCTAAGCACGCGGTTCGCGACGCGAGGCGTTCCGCGGCAACGTCCGCCGAGGATTTTAGCAGCATCTTCGGTGAGTTCGACTCCGAGGATGCGGGCGCTGCGCATTAAAATCTTGACGATGTCTTTTTCGTTATAAAGTTCCAGACGGTATTGCAAACCAAAACGGTCGCGGAGCGGGCCTGTCAAAAGTCCGCTGCGGGTGGTGGCGCCCACGAGCGTAAAATGCTTGAGCGGGAGGTTCACGCTCCTTGCCGCAGGCCCGGAATCTAGCATGATATCGAGCCTGAAATCTTCCATAGCGGGGTAGAGGTATTCTTCGACCACGCGGTTCAGTCGGTGGATCTCGTCAATAAATAATATGTCGTTTTCTTGCAGGCTCGTGAGAAGCCCTGCGAGGTCGCTTGCTTTTTCGAGCACGGGACCGCTCGTGATGTGGATGTTCACGCCCATTTCTTTGGCGATAATGCTCGAAAGCGTCGTTTTGCCCAGTCCCGGAGGACCTGCGAAAAGACAATGGTCGAGCGCGTCGCCGCGGTGCTTTGCCGCCTCGATGGCGATGGAAAGGCTTTCTTTGATGTCGTCTTGCCCAGTGAATTCGCTCAAGCTTGGTGGACGCAAGTTGCGTTCGGAATCGCCTTCGTCAAAGGAACATTTTTGCGGAGAAATAATGCGTTGATCGTCCATTCTTTTGTAGTTCCTAGTTAATAGTTAGTAGAGGTTGGTGGTTAGGTGTCAGGGGGCACCTTCGGTGCAAGTTACTAGAACTTAGTTACTAGATACTAGTTAGTAGTTAC
>CAMZGI010000113.1 GCA_947306305.1 uncultured Fibrobacter sp. | reverse complement strand
CCGCACAGCGAGAGTCCGAAAACGCAGTTATGCGCCGCTTATCGTAAAAATTTTACTTGGCGGCAGCGCTGTCAACCACATCCACCTTAGCGGCAGAGTCAGCCGGGATGGCGACGGTAGCCGGTTCAGCGATTGTTTCGGCAGGCTTTGCATAAACAGGTGCAGCCGGGGCAGCAGCGGCAGCCGGAGCAACAGCTTCGTCAGCCGGGTCTTCGAAGAAGTTGATCTTAGAAAGACCGAACATCATCAACCAAGAGAGCACGAGACCGCCGATACCCATCACGATACCCGTGATAGCCATGCCACGCGTATCCGTGTAACCCGTTGCGTGAGCAAGCGCGTTAGGCGGCGTAGAAATCGGGAGGCACATACCGAGGGAGCTTGCGAATGCGACAGCAACCATCAAGGAGGTCACGCCACCGAGCGGAGCGAGGTTGTCCTTGCAGCTCACAGCCACGACGATGAAAATCGGAACGAGCAAGCTTGCAGTAGAAGTGTGGCTCATGAAGTTCGCCATGAAGAGGCAGATGAAGCCGCAGCCGACCATGAGAACGACTGGAGACCAAGTATTGAACGGAATAGCGTTGATGAGATCCTTGGCAAGACCCGTCTGCTGCAAACCGAGACCAAGAGCAAAGCCGCCAGCCACAAGCCAGAGCACATCCCAGCTCATAGCGTTAAGATCTTTCTTGGTAATCACGCCCGTCAAAGCGAACACAGCCATCGGAATCATAGCAATCACGTTGTCGTTAAGACCGTGAACCTTGCTACCCGTTACCCACAAAAGGACACAAACAGCAAAAGTAATGTAAACGATGATAGCGCGCGGGCTCTTGTCAAAGCCTTCAGCACCTTCGATATCGAGGTTCATCTGCTTCATCTTGATCGGATAGAGCTTGAGGAGCAAGAACCATGCAAGAATCATCAAAATAATCACATACGGGACACCGAATTCCATCCACTGGCCAAACGAGATGTTGAAGCCGCTGGACTGGAGAGCGCCGAGAGCGATAGCGTTAGGAGGCGTACCAATCGGGGTACCCATACCACCGATGTTTGCACCGAGCGGAATAGCAAGAGCAAAAGCAGTTTTACCGCGGTCGCTCTCATCAAAGAGTTTGAGCACCGGGCCAAGGATAGCAAGCATCATAGCAGCCGTAGCAGTGTTGCTCATGAACATGGAGAACACGGCGGTAATAATCATGAGGCCAAGAAGCACCCACTTCGGATCTTTTCCGAACGGCTTCAAGAGCACTCGTGCCAGGTTCTTGTCCATGTTATACTTGCAAGCAGCAGCAGCAAGGAAGAAGCCGCCCAAGAAGAGCATGATGATTGGATTGGCGAAAGTCGCCATGATAGCCTTGAACTGGAGCGGTTCAACACCTTCCACGCGGAACGGGATAAATGCCGAGTTCGAAAGCGTGAGAATCATCAACACGATCACGAACATGGAGGTGGACCAGATCGGGAACGGTTGAAGGATCCAGAAAAGTGCAGCCATCACAAAGATTGCGATGACGCGAATTTCGAGAGGGTTCAGGGCCGTGTCACCCACGAAGCCGAGGGCTTCGTACGGGACGAAGAGGGCAGCGATGGCGAGCACCGATGCAATGATGAGTTTGATGAATTGTGCTTTTGTCATAACGAGCGCAAATTTAGTAATTATCGCGCCGTTCGGCTATCCCCAAAATGAGGAGTCTGTAAAATTACTTCTTACGCATCCAGACTGCAAGGAAGATAAACACAGAAAGGAAGCAAATTGCAATAATTATCCAGAAAGCGACAGGCGAACCGACCGTAGCATCGCCGTTCATTTCAAACGGAAGCTTCACGTTCATGCCGAACAAGCTGGCGAAGAACGTCGGGAGCGATATAGAAATCGTCACGATGGTGAGGTTCTTCATCAACTGGTTCACGTTGTTGTTGATCACGCTCGCGCGCGCATCCATCATGGATGTCAAAATGTTGGCATAGATATTTGCCTGTTGCAAGCTCTGCCCGTTTTCAATCTGGATATCTTCGAGGAGTTCGCGTTCGGCCTCGGTCCAGTTGAGGCTGCGGCCAAGCTGCAATTTGCGCAACAGCGTATCGTTGCTGTTCAAGGCGCTCACGTAGTAAATCAAGCCCTTGTTCAAGCTGAACATCGAGAGCAAATACTTGTTCTCCATCGACGTATTGAGGCGGAGTTCCAAGTCGTCGTTGATACGGTTGATAATCTTCAAATGCTCGTTGAAGTGCGCAATCGCATAGCTCAAGACGCGAAGCACAAACGTATTCAAGCTGTCAATCTTGGAGAACTTGCGTTCGTCCATCACCGGAATATCGGTATCCGTAAGGAGCAAAACCCAATCCTTGAAAATAAAGATGCCAAAAGATTCCACGCGGAACTGGAAATTGTCTTCGGCGGAATAGTTCTTGGGCTTTTTAAACACGATGGTCGTAAAATCATCGTCGTATTCGATACGGGAAAGTTCGTCCGAGTCAAATGCGGAGGCAATCGTATGTTCCGTAATCTCATATTCCTTAACAAGGATACTGCGCTGTTCCTGGCTTAAAGAACCCATCATAACGATGTCAGCAGCTTCTTCGTTCGGAGCTACTGAGAGACGACCGGATTCGATTTTGTAATACTTGAGCATACCGCCCCCTTTATCGAACGGAGGTAAAGATAGAAAAAAGACGAAAGACGAGAGACGAAAGACGAAAGAAATGTAATTTAAAAAAGCTGATTATAGCAACGAGCAATGAGTTGCGAGCAGTAAGCTACGAGCTTTTACGTTTTGCAGAATACACAAAAGACCGCCATGTTTGCATGGCGGCTTTTTAAAACCTTAAATCTAAAAATTAGATTCCGAGTTCCTGAGCGACAGCCTGAATGCCAAGCTTGCTGATGGTACGGAGACCAGCGGCGCTAACGCGGAGGGTCACCCAGCGGTCTTCTTCAGGAATGTAGAAGCGCTTCTTCTGGAGGTTCGGAAGCTGCTTGATCAACTTCTTACGATTAGAGTGGGAAACCATGTTGCCCACGAGACCGGCCTTGCCGGTGACTTCACAAATGCGGCTCATATTAAACTCCGTTGTTTTTACAGGCACCAATTTTAGCTAAAAATTTTAAAACTGTCAAGGCTTAAGTTTAATCTTGCAGTGCCTTTGGCAAGTTAAACTTAGTATTTTCCACTAATTTTACAAGATTTTCGACTTCAATTGGACCAAATTTTTCTTTGAGCCAATCGACCACGCCCTGAACCAGCACTTCCGGTGCGCTAGCCCCGCTCGAAAGCCCGACCGTGTTGATTCCCTCGAACCAAGCCGGTTCAAGGTCGTTCACATCCGCAATCAAGTGGCTCGGGAGCCCCTGCTCAAGCCCCAGCTCCATCAAGCGAGAGGAATTGGAAGAATTCTTGGCACCGACGACCAAGAGCATATCGACTACAGAACAAAGTTCAAGAACCGCCGCCTGACGGTTGCCCGTCGCATAGCAAAGGTCGCCCGCTTCTGGCCCAATGATGTTCGGGAAGCGGCGTTTGAGAGCTTCAATAATCTTGCGAGTTTCGGCCACAGACAGCGTCGTCTGCGTGATATAGGCGAGTTCCTTCCCTGCCGGGACTTCTACCGACTCGGCATCCGCCTCGTTACGGATAAGCGTAATCGCCCCTTCCGGGAGCTGCCCTAGCGTGCCTTCCACTTCGGCATGGCCAGCATGCCCAATCAAAATAATGTGACGACCTGCATTGTAATGGCGCTTCGCGCTAAAATGCACCTTGAGCACCAGCGGACAACTAGCATCGAGCACTTGCAAATTACGAGCCTTGGCTTCTTCGTAAATGCGTTCGGCGACACCATGCGCAGAGAAAATCACCACGGAGCCTTCTGGCACCTGATCCAGTTCATCGATAAAGACAACGCCCTCGTTTTTAAGCGTATCCACAACAAACTTGTTATGGACAATTTCATGGCGAACGTAAATCGGAGTCCCGAATTTTTCGATAGCCTTCTCGACAACATGAATGGCACGATCGACTCCCGCACAAAATCCGCGAGGCGTAGCCAAAACGAGTTTTTTCATAATTCACCTAATTTACTTTAGCAAGTTTTTCAAAAATTCAATCAGTTGCTGATACGAATCGCTAATTTTTGCACTTTCGTGAGCAAGGAAAGTCTGCACCAAACGCACATCGGGCTTGTTGCGACGAGAGAACCCCGCCGTCGTTTGCAGTTGGGCAATCACACCTTCGCGAACAAGCGTCGCGACAGCTTCTTTTTGACCGTTCACATACGGGCCCACGCAAGTGGCAACGCCCTGCTGGAGCGGTTCCCAAAAATCGTGAACCCCAGGACTGCGGTAGAACGAGCCGCCCACCACCGCCGACTTCGCGACAGCAAAAACTTCCTTGGTCTTCCCGAACTGGTTGACTATCGACACCGCCCCTTTTTGCACTAACGGCCAATCGACAACGACAAGCTCCTGATCGAGAAGCAACTTGCGGAATTCAGCCACTTCGGACAAACGACGCGGCACAAGCACCACAGATTCTTGACGCTTGATAGACGACACAATCATCTGGTAAAGGCTCGACCATTCCTGAATGTGCATCGACACGAACACCGTATCGACCGTCGGATTTTCAGGAGCGGTAACGGCCTTGCCCGAACGCACCCACGGCAAAAGCTTCCAGTCGCCGCCAATCATCATCCGCGAAATATTCGCGCGAGCGGCAACGCCCAAAAAACGCGAAAGGTCAGAGCCGGTCTGCATGCTCGCATAGCCCACCGCCGAAAAATCAATTCCCGGAAGAGCACGATGGAAACGCCCCGAAACGACAGCCACCGAAGGCCTAGTCGAAATCCGTTGCATCGAAGAAAGGTAGCCTGGCCAAAGTTCATTTTCAGCAAGAATCAAGCCCAGCGGCTGCACCGACGAAATAAAATGCTTCATCGTCAAAGGCGTATCCACGGGAGCAACGCACGAAACCACGTCGCCGCCAAATTCGCTCAAATACGGGAGCACCTCGATTTTTTGCGTCGTAATCAAAAGACGCGGGCAATTCGGCAAATCTTCTTTGAGGAACTTCGCGAGGTTCAAAAGCATCTTGCATTCGCCGAGACTCGCTCCGTGCATCCAAAGGAACGGGCCTTTAGGCCACGGGCCACGCAAGCGGTCTCTCATGTGATACTTGCTTTCTATCACGGGCACTTTGGCTGCAACTTTAGCGACAGAGCCAAGAGCTTCGCGTGCAATATCCAATACCTTAAACATAGAAAACCATCACTTTTCGGAAAATCAATACTAAATTACAAAACAAGAGCCATAGCCATGTGGAACAATCTGCAAAAAAGGCCTGCCAAAAGGTTCTTTGCGGGGATGCAGAAGGGGAACAGCCAAACACAGAGCCCGATCGCGGAAAAAAGTTAGGGGTTTTACTCGCCCACGCACGCCACACGTCGCCGAATTTGCGTTCTAAAAAACGGTTTTCAATTTGAGCGAGAGACGCCTCGAATAGCACAACGACAAGTGCAAATGGAACAACCCAGAATGTAACGCCCAAATGGAAAAAAGCAAAGCCAATCGCAAAGCCTGTATTGGAGATGTAAAGCGGATGACGCACATGGGAGTAAACGCCGACAGTTACCAGCTCGTTTGCATCATGGATTTTACCACGCGTATGTTCGCCAATGAACTGACGCGTCCGCACTCGCAAAAACGCACTCGCCACAAACAGCGGGAGAGCAACAATAATACCAGCAATGCAATCGTTTATATAAAACTGCTTTGGAAACAAGCACGGCGGAACCGCAACGAGAGCGACAGCGAGCAAACCCAAAATGTAGCCGCGAAAGCGATACAAAAAAGCAGAAAATCGGGATTCTGCGAGTCCGTCTTTTTTAAGCATCGCCCATCTCCACGACATTAAAACGTTGTTCTAGTTCATGCGACAAAACGTCATGACTTACGAGAACGACCCATTTGTTAAGAAGTTCCGCCGTATCGAGGAACGAAGTCAAAAGCGGTTCACGGTCCACAAGGGCGACAGACGCAAAAGGTTCGTCAAGCAAAATCATCGGAGAGTCCGAAGCAAGCGCCCATGCCAATGCAACGCGAGCGCGTTCTCCGCCAGACATTCCCTCTTTAGCGATAATTTGTTCTACACGAGCAGAGTGAACGAAATCAGCAACAGATGACGAAGTCGATTGAGCAAGGAGTTTTTTAAACAAGCGAAGCGGAGGCAATTCTAAATCTTGCGCGACAAAAAACACGTTATTTTTCAAGCGGGAATCGCAAGAAACTTTAGCTTGGTTCCATTCCTCAAGCCCCGCAACCAAGCGGAGCAGCGTCGATTTGCCAACGCCGTTCCGACCACGCACAAGCACTGGCTTTTTAGTATTCCAGCTTAATGAAAAATCATCGAACAACGTAGCAAGCGAGCCTTCGTAATTGAAAATTCCATGAGCAATTTCCAAGTTTTCCGCATGCGGAACATCTACACATTCCACCGGATTTGAATCTGTTTTTTGGGAGGGCAACGACTCAAATTTTTCAAGAACGCTAAGAGCGCTCATCGCCGAACGGGCCTGCGGCATCACGCGAGCACATTCCTTCACAGGTTTATAACAAAGAAGAACCGCCGAGCAATACAGCACAAGCCCCGTGCCGTCCATCCAGCCTTTCGAAATCAAAAGAGCGCAAAATGCGAGCACAAAAACCATCGCAAGGACGGACACCGATTCCGCCACCAGCGAAAGCAAGCCTTTGCGAAGCGACACCACAAGGCTATTATTTTTGAGCGTCCGCACACCAGAAATGAGTTCCGCAGAAACCGCCTTGCGTTCATAACGGGAACTCCAACGGCGAAAAAGCTTGCGAGCATGATAAAGCATCCCGCGAAAATCGGAACGTTCCGTCAAAAGATGTTCTTCGGCAGGGCCCATTTTATGCAAGCATCGCTGCATCCAGCTCACCAGCGGAACAACGACTACAAAAAGGAACAAAGTAAGCGGCCACGAAATGTAGAACAGCACCGGCAAAAAGACGATGAGTTGAAGAACCGCTTGAACCGCTTGAAAAAGCACACCACCATTTGTCTGCAACACTTGCGTCGATTCGTAAGCGGTTTCGACTTTAGATTCGCCCTCCAACGTGTGGAATACCCGCGGCGAAAGCGAGCGGAGCGTTTTCAGGAACCACGCCATCACAAAGGACCCCGTGTTGTAAAGCCAAGTCTCGGAAATGTTCAATTTCCAGTAGAAAAAAGCAAAGCGGAGCACGGTCAGCACGAACATCAAAAGCAGCCATTGCAAAAGCGAAAAAAACGCCTCGCCCTGAAGGATTCCCATGAACGAGCGGATGCCCCAAAGCAACGCGGCATCGGCGGCACTCGCAAGCAACGCCACCGGCAAAAAACGCAAAATGCCTCGCCCTAGAATCCTTTTCAGCTTTTTTTTCAGAATCACGAATGGAAAAATAAAAAAATTAAATAAAAACCCTTGACAATTTTGTAGAATCATCTATATTTGGCGCACACAAATCGCCCCTATCGTCTAGTGGCCTAGGACTCGGGATTTTCATTCCCGCAACAGCGGTTCAAAACCGCTTGGGGGTATAAAAAGAGCTCATCGCAAGATGGGCTCTTTTTTAAACCGTATAAAGGCGGTATAAAAAAGGATCGACGCAAGTCGGTCCTTTTTTTACATCCAAGTAAACCGCATCAAAGGCGGGTATAAAAAACAGCACAACGAAAGTTGGGCTGTTTTTTTAAACCTTATACAGGGGTATAAAAAGGACTAACCGCAAGGTTGGGCTTT
>CAMZGI010000112.1 GCA_947306305.1 uncultured Fibrobacter sp. | reverse complement strand
TATTTGCGTTTTTTGCAGTTTCGGCTTATGCATTTGATTTGACGGTCAAGGCGAACGTCGATAACGCGCAGGTTTTTATCGGTGACAAGTTCAATTACGAAATTCAGGTGACCGCTCCTGAAAGTGCCATTGTGGATTTGCCGAGCTTTGTCGGGAACCTTGGCAGCTTTGAAGTCAAGGAAATGAAGAACGAAAAGATTACCGAGGGCATGCCCAAGGGTACAGCGAAGTTCACTTGGCTTGCGACGCTCAACACGTTTGTTAGCGGCGACTTTTTGATTGCTCCGCAAGAAGTGAATGCTATTCTCGGCAAGGATACTGTCAAGACGCACACGGACCCCGTGGCGGTCAAGGTTTCAAGCCGCACGACTGGCGAAGAAACGGACATCCTCGATGTAGAAGCTCCGATGGCTGACCCACGTCTTCCGAAATGGGTTTATATTTTGTTCGCAATTTTAGGTGTTGGTTTGCTCGTATTTCTTGGATGGTTCTTGCATAAGAAATTTGCAAAGCGTGGCGAAGCTCCGCAGCTCCCGCCTTACGAAGAAGCTGTGCTTGCGCTCAAGAACCTGCGCGACAAGAATTACCTCGCCGAAGGCAACCAGGGCGATTACTTCATGTCGCTTGGCTTTATCACCCGCCGTTACATCGAAAGGCGTTTTGAAGTCGATATTCTGGATGCGACTGTCGCCGAACTCAAGAAGCGCATGTCGCATGTGGCAGGGCTTCCGCAGGCTTACAAGGAATCCGTGGTGACGCTTGCCGTCGAGACGGAACCGGTGAAGTTCGCGAAGATGAAGCTCGAAGCGGAGCGTTGCACGTTCTGGGCTGAATGGGCAGACCGCCTGCTTGAAGACACGAAGCCCGTTGAGACCGATCGCGCTGAAAATAAAAAGTAAGAGGCGCCCACTCTCGCGACCATGCTTCGTTGATACGAAGCACTTGTGCAAAGGGGCGGCGGAGCCGCTTTAGTAGGCAGGATTCAATCCGCTGTCACCGCTTTTCCCGATTTACTTGAATGTTTTGTTTTTGGGGTTGTTCCGATCGGAATACGCCTTGTTGATGTATCCCATGCCTTTAGATTTATCGGCTGCGATTGCGACTTGAAGCTTCAACTGTTCTTGCATAAGCTCTTCGAGTTTTGCCATGAGTTCTGTGGCGCTGCACCCGAATGCGTCAGCCAAGTCACAAAATGATTTGATAGAAAGATTGCGTTTACCTTTTGCGACGAGTCCGATATGCTGACGACTAATACCACTGTCAATAGACAGTCTTCTTTTCGTCAAAGACGTTGCTCCCTGCATCTGTGCTAAAAGTTCAATTTCAGCCTTTCGGATGACTTCAATGTCATATCGCATTTCTTAATTTTATGAAATGCCCTCAAAATATGTGCAAACAATAGTTTCCATAATTTTTAAGAAAAATTTTTTTAGGAATCTGAGCTTCTGCTTATGCAAAGTTCCATCAGGAATAGCTTGCAATATTCCATATACAAAAAAGCACCCCTTTGGGCGGGATGCTGCTATAAATTTTTTCTATAAAATTAATACCGGGCTTTAAGTTCTGCGGGGCATTCCACTTCTTTGTAAGTGTGGGACGGGTTGCCTGCGCCTTCCATCCATGTTGCAAGGAAGAGGCATCCTTCTTTAGCCTTGGCGTCGTTTGCAAAAGCCTTGCCGCATTCTTCGGTGAGGCAATCTACGCGTTTCTTATAAACGTTGCCTGCAGTGCCCACGCTGTTTTCACATTTAGAAAGAAGTCCGCCGTACTGTTCGCCTTGAGAGCCCCAGCCCATGCTAGAGCAACCGTTGAACAAGCCGACACCGCCACCCGGAATCATCACGTCGAACTGGCCTTGCTGAACGTCGCCACCGATGTTGGTCGTCATGACGACGAGGACTTTTCCTTTGAGGCTCGTGTGGTTCTTCTTGGTTTCGTATTTGCCTCTACCCGTGAATTCAAGAGCGTAGCACTTTCCGCAAGAGCCGCCGTCTGCTGCAGGCACTGCTGCAAAAGCGTAAGCGAGGCTGTCGTCGATGACTACAGGAATTTGGCTTGTGCAAGTCATGAGGCCGCCGCCGCTGCAGATGCTTCCTCCACCCCAGTCGGTGCTTTCCTTCGTGCCCTTGTTGGTGCATTGCTTGGAGTAGTTGCCGTGAGCGTGTTCTGGCCAAGAGCAGTGAGGCTTGCAGCAGTCCCAATAACGGCTGGCAAAACCGCTTCCGCTTTTGCCGCCCGAGATGTACTTGAGTTTGCTTTTTGCGGATGTACCTGAAGGGGTGCTTGCCGAAGAAGTCGTAGTCGTTGCTGCACTCGAAGTTGCAGTTTGTGCAGAAGAGGACTTTGCCGTGCTGCTAGAAGATTTTTCTTCTTTTTGGCTAGAGGAAGACTTCTTGGTGGTGCTGCTTCCGTCCGTGACGTTCACGGTGAGGGTCACAGGAGTGCCGTCGAGAATCCATGTTTCGGTGAGTTCGCCAGCTGCGATGTCCTTGCTTACTGTGCCGCTGATGGTAAAGGTCTTTGCGCTTTCGTCGTATTTGCAATCGCTGTCGTTGATAGACCAAAGGTTCCAGGACTGTCTGGACGGATGGCTATTGACTCCGCTGAACTTGACGGTGCTGATGGAGTTCCCTTTGCCGACGGTCTGGTTGAGGCTGCCAGTGTAAGTGATGGAGCCGATTTTGCCAGATTCAGCGGGCTTGGACGAAGAGCTTGCAGGTTCAGCTTGCTGCGAAGATGAAGAGATAGCCGTAGCCGAAGTTGGCGTTGCAACAGAGCTGGAGCTGAGCGTCGATGGGATAGAGGCGCTGCTAGTCACCGTGCTTGTGCCCGAAAGCGGAGCGTTCGGATCGATTCCGCCTGGAAGGAGGAGCGTCTTTCCGTCGATGGTCGCCTTGGAGCCGTCTGCGTAAGAAATGGTCTTGTCCGGGTTCACGATGGCAAGAGTGGTCAAATCCACGTTGCTGAGAATCGGGGCGCCAGCGTTATCGACGATAACGCCTGTGGCGACATCGTAAAAGCCCACGGGAATGCTGTGTTCGTCAGTAACCACGTATATCGCAGTCGCATTGGGAACAATCAGGTAAATATTGGTAGTTGTCGGAATCATCCAGCACGCTTGATCGACTTCAAGCGCCGGCTTGCCAGTTGCAAGAGCTTCGGAGTTCTGCTCTGGAGGAGATGCAGGATCGCTGGAACAGTTCCATGCGATAAAGGAAAGTCCAAAGATGGCGAGGGTTTTGAAAAGTTTAGTTTTCATAGTGTATAGTAAGCCCTTTAAAAAAGTACACCCTTGATCCATTCATCGGGCGTAAAGATAAAATCTTATTGAGTGAAATGCACGTAAATAAGAGTAAAAAGAACTAAACAGGAATGCAAGTGTGATTTGTCGCAACTTATTTATTGACAACGATTTGCAAAAAAGAGAAAACGCCCTCGTTCGGGGCGTTTTGTTCTAATTCATTTTTTTTGAAATTAGTAGTTAGAAATGAGCGCCTGAGGGCATTCGACTTCTTTGTAGGTGTGTTCCGGGTTGCCAGCGGCTTCCATCCATGTTGCGAGGAAGAGGCAGCCTTCCTTGGCTTCGAGGTCGTTTGCAAAGGCGCTGTTGCATTTTTTGGTCAGGCATTCCTTGCGCTTGGAATATACGTCGCCATCATAGCCGGATTCGTTTTCGCAGTCGGAGAGGAAGCCGCCATACGTCGTTGTATTTTGCGGAATGTTCCAGCCCATCTGGGAGCAGCCGTTAAAGGCGCCGAAGCCGCCGCCTGGAATCATCACGTCGAACTGGCCGCCAGCCACGTCGTAGCCGATGTTAGATGCCATCACCACGAGCGTCTTGCCCTGAAGCTTCTCGTGGTTCGTTTTGGTCTCGTACTTGCCCTTGCCCGTGAAGGTGAGAGCGAAGCACTTGCCGCAGGTGTTGTCGTTGCCGGGGGTTGCTGCGAATGCGTAGGCGAGCTTGTCGCTTACGATGATAGGAATCTGTTTAGTGCAGGTAGCGCCCTGTCCGCCTTCTAGGCAGACGTTCCTGTTGCTGTTGTTATCGATGCGGGTTTTTCCACCATTGGCGCTGCAAGTGCTAGCCGTGCCTCCGTGGTCGGGCTGCGCGCAGTGGGGCATGCAGCAGTCCCAATAACGGGTTGCCCAGCCTTGCTGTCCACCTGCGCCTGCGTTGAGGTATTTGGCTTCTTCGGCTGAAGCATTAGGGTTAGCTTGCGAGCTAGAAGACTTGGCGTTGTTGTTGGATTGAACGCTGCTCGAAGAAGCTACGCTGGAGGAAGATTTGACGGAGCTGCTAGACTTAGGCTGCTGTACAGAGGAACTGGATGCAACGGAAGAACTGGACTTGACCGAGGAGCTAGACTGTTGCTGCTGGCTGCTAGAAGATTGCGTAGAATTGTTGGGGGTTTGGGCGTTGGTGAAGGTCACTGTCAATACAAAAGAGAACTTTTGGCCGTCGATAGTGATTTCTTCAGTAGCCTTTTCCGTAGTCCAGTAATCAGGAACGGAACCTTCGAGAGTGTAGGTTTTTGCTTCTTTGTTGTAAGTCGCCTGCAAAAAGTGCAAAATCCAGTTGCGTTGCGGTTCGGCTTCTACGCCGCTAAAGGTAATCTTGCTGATGGCGGAGCCTTTGGCGACTGTCTGGGTCAGGCTTCCCGTGACGGTGATGTTGCCTGCGGTTTGCTGTTGCTCTGCAGAAGAACTGCTCTGCTTGATTTCGACAGAGGAGCTGCTTTGCTGTTTTGCAGACGAAGAGCTTTGTGCCTTGGCTACGCTGGAGGAGCTTAATTTTGCGACGCTGTTAGAGGACGTTCCAGCTGGATTAGGAGTGTTTACGCTGCTGGAAGATATTCCCGGCTGCACGTTGGCCGAAGATTTTGCTTGAACGTTCGCAGACGAGATTGCAGGGAGTTCGCTTGCCGAAGATGTTAAGACAGGGGTGAGCGTGCCAGTCGAAGATGCAGGGAAATCGCTCGGTTGAATCTGGGAGCCTGCGTTGCTGGGGTCGAGACTGCTCGTGGCGCTTGTGCCCTCGTCGGAGCAGTTCATGAATGCAAGAACGGAGCCTAAAATCAAGGCTGACCGAAGGAATTGGTGATTCATTATGATCCTCATATACCAAAAATGACTTTTTTATAAAAGTTCACTCAATTCCATCCGCCCTCAAAGATAGCTTGATTAATAGAAAATTTCACGTAAAATTTTAAAAGAAATTCCTTACATTTTTCGCATTATAAAGAAAAACGCCCCAGACGGGGCGTTTCAGTTACGAATTTCGATTTTGAATTAGTATCTGGACTTGAGGACTTCCGGGCATTCCACTTCGACGTAGTTGTGTTCCGGGTTGCCAGCGGCTTCCATCCATTCGACAAGGAACATGCAGCCCTTCTTGGCTTCGGAATCGTTGCCAAAGGCCTTGTTGCACTTTTCGGTGAGGCACTTGGCGTATGAACCAGCCTTGTAGCTCGTTTCCTTTTCGCAATCAGAGAGGAGACCGCCGTACTGTTCGCCTTGAGCGCCCCAGCCCATCTGAGAGCAGCCGTTGAACATGCCTACGCCACCACCCGGAATCAAGATATCGAACTGTCCTTGCTGGACGTCGCCACCGATGTTAGTCGCCATGACGATGAGCTTCTTGTTCTTGCTCTTGAGCTTTCTGGTGTTTGCGTTGGTAGAATTGTAGTGGCCTTCACCGGTGAAGGTGAGCTGGAAGCACTTGCCGCACTGGCCGCCGTTGGAGGCTGGCACAGCCGCGAATGCAAAGCCGTATTCTTCGCAGCCATCGACCGTGAACGGAATCTGGCTTGTGCAGGTGGCGCCGCCGCCGCCAGAGCAGACGCTGCCGCTGCCGTTGCCGGTGGGGTTCTTTCCACGAGAATCGCAGACCTTGGCAGGATTGCCGCCAGAGTTTTCGTTCCAAGAGCAGCTCGGCATGCAGCAGTCCCAGTAACGAGATGCAAATCCGCTACCGCTTGCGCCGCCCTTGACGTTAATCTTCGGGCATCCGCCAGTTGCTACAGAAGAACTGCTCTTGACGACAGAGCTACTGCTGCTCTTTGCGACGCTGCTACTGCTCTTAGCTACAGAACTGCTGCTCTTCGGAGGATTCGGCGGTGTGCTGGAGCTGCTAGACTTGGGCGGCTGTACTACGCTAGAAGAAGACGGGACTGGCGGAACGTAATCGACGCATTTGGATGCTGGCGTAAGGATAGGGAGGAGCGCGATGTTTGTCACTGCAATCGGAGTGACTCCGTCGAGTCCCTTGAGGACGCCAGTTGTAAAGTCGGCTGAACCGATAACGAGACCATTCGGATCTGTAACAGTGCCGTTCGCGTAAATGAGGTAGTTGCCCGTTGCGTCCTTCAAGTGGTAAGCGGGTTCGGTAATTTTGTAACGAACTCCATCGCCTGGAATGACTGCGAGCTTGGTAAGGTCAACATTTCCGAGGAGCGGAGCCCCGGCCAAGTCGTTGATCATGTAATACGAGGAGTTGGGGATGGCGACGAGCGTGCCAACTTGGACTCCAGTTTCGTCCGTGACCGTGAGATCCGCGTAAAGAAGTAACTTCTTATCGGCGAGGAGGTACCATGCGTCAAGGCAAGTCGAGATGGTCGAATCGACGACTGGCGTCGGGGGCGGAGCGACACTGCATTTGGTCGGATCGCCGGCGATAACCTTGACTTTGCTCTGGTCGTTCAAGTCAAGCTGGGGAATGACGGTCGTGCCGTTAATGTCTTTGACAATGACGATATTCGGGGAAGTGGGGACGTTTACAATCGATCCAACTTGGTTGCCGTAAACATCGGTCACTCGGAGGTCTTGCAAGATGACAATGCCTTCGGCTGGCAGATACCATGCGGCTTCGCAGGGCACAAAACCAATATCACCGCTATTGTCACTAGCGGCAGCCTTGTCGTTCGAGCAAGAGCATAAAAAAGCAGCTGTTCCAAGCGTAAGCAGGGACTTCAAAAGGGGAAATTTCATAGAGGTTCCTCAAATTATCCCCAAACACCAAAAATAAAGATAGAAATTATATATATAATGTCTTGTAAAAAAAGTCGTGTAAAAAAACTTTTCACGTTGTAAAAGTGATGTAGGTCATGTTGGGGGTGGGGAAGTTAGTAGTTGATAGTTACTGGTTGCTAGAGCTTAGTTGTCAGAGCTTAGTAGGTGGATTCCGGGGCGAGTCTGGAATGGCGTGCTGACTATAATAGAGTGCACGAAGTGCGTAATACTACAACTTAAGACCTGAAACCTGAAAACCTTCTTTCGTCTCTAGTCTGTAGGCTCGTAGAGCCGTTCTTTTGTCTTAATTTACTCATAGCTCATTGTTCGCTGCCCATAGCTGGCGGAACTCGCCAAGCGGTGTGACGGAAGCCAACAAAAACGTAAAATTTTGTAAAATATTCAAATGTAAAAATCTTTTTACTTTTGCAAAAACGAATTGTGGATACGAATTTCACTGAATTGTCAAAAATGTTGATAAAATGTTTAAAAAATGGTTTTATGGGTGAAATAAAATATTGAACCTTGAAATTTGAGCTAAAAAAGCCATTTATTTTCAACGACTTACGCGTGATTTTTGTCACTAAAAAACGCCGGAAAAAATGTGGATAAGTCCAAAAATCCGCATTTTTGGCGAAATTTCAAAAGAAAAAATCTTGCAAATTATCTGGAAATTATTAAATTTGTGTTCCAATTTCGTAGAGTACCGCTTCCTATGCTCTATGAAAATACGGGGAACCCATGTGGTTCTCTTGAACTTGAAGCGATAAACCTTCTGCTGAAGAAGAGGAAAAAATGGCAA